>JAFZQJ010000031.1 GCA_017620395.1 Clostridia bacterium
GACGGCGACGGCGAGATCACGGTCAACGACGCGCTGAAGGCGCTGCGTATCGCCGCGAGACTCGCGGAGTCAACTCCCGAAGCGCTTGAGATCGGCGATACCGACGGCGACGGCGATATCACGGTCAACGACGCGCTGAAGATTCTCCGCGTCGCCGCGAAGCTGGCTGACGAAAGCAGCCTCGGATAATCCCGCGAAAGAGAAATATCACACACCCGAAAGGGCGGCGTTAGCGCCGCCCTTTCTTTTTATGCGGTTCCGCCGCGACGGATTACGAACGCGTGATATTTCAAAGGGGGTTTCCGCGGCTGCGGTGAAACCGCGAAACCGCGGTTTTACGCGATTTATGTGCGCGGACTTAAATTTTTGCTTGATTTTTTGACAAACGGATGATATTATAATATTCGTGAGTGTTTAGCACTTCAAAAACCATCGGGAGGAGAATTAAGTATGAAAAAACTGTTGTCAGCGTTGCTCGCGACGATATTCGTTCTGACCGCCTTCGGCGTGTCGACGATATTCGGCGGAGTTATCAGCGCCGGGGCGTTCTATGACTATTACGTCTACGATTCCATACCCGGCTTCTCGATCTATACCGACGCGGAGCTCGCCATGATTCAGAACAGCTACGTCAGCGCCGGCGTGAACGAAACGATCGACGGCGTCGGCCCGGTCGTTACGTGGACGCGCACTAGCTCCAACGCGTGGGGCGGCCTTGAAATCTACGGCGCTTACGCCCGCAACCTGAAGAAGGGCAACCACAAAGACACGAGTATAAACGGCGATATGCCCGACGCGACATGGGCGGCGAAGGACACCATCAACGGCAAGACGGTCGTCGGCGACAAGTCCTTCGCGGATCAGGACGGTATCGTTTTCTGGGTCGGCCTGAACGGCCAGCCCTTCACCGGAAAGGTCAGCGTGCGCCTCTGGCAGGTCCCCTGCTGCGGTCCGTTCTTCATAAATGAAGTCGACACCGATACGGGCGACCATACCGCCGAAGAGCTTGCGGACTTCGGAACCGGCTTCCAGTATTGTTCGAGAAGCGTGCAGGTCGACCAGTACGGTTATGCGCATTTCGAATTCAAGACCGACTTCTATCAGGCCGACTGGTGGAGCGTCGACGACGAAGGCATTGCGCGTCAGGGCGATATTTACAACGGCGGTCAGCCGAACTACTGGCCCGTTCCGGAATCGAAGATAGCGCAGATAAGCGGACTTTCCTTCTCGTTTGACAACACCTCCGTTGGAGACAGGATCTCCGTCGGCGATATCAGAATGTTTCACGATTCGCGCATACACCTCGACGGGCTTGACGAGGTCATGTCCGAATACGACGCGCTCAACCCCGAGGCGTACACCGAGTCGAGCTACGAGGCCGCTACCGACGCGTACCTCGAGGCGTATGAAGTCGTGAACGACCCCAACGTTGTAGAGCACTATTCCCAGAAGCAGATCAACAATATCACTGCGAAGCTGAGAAACGCGCTCAAAGAACTCGAGCCGATGTTCAAGGTCAAGAGCACGACGGTCGCGATCAACGGCTTTGACGTGCTTACCGACGACGACGTCGACGTGATCAACGACGGCGGAGCCGCGTTCGACGCCGCAATGCTGACCGACGAATTCGTGCCCGAGGGAGACGTCAATCAGAGCGTTTACGTTATAGGCGGCGCGTTCGACGGCGACCCCTCCTACGGCTGGAGCCGTTTCACCACCTCCAGACTGAACGACGACGAAGAGGTCGAGGCGGTCAATAACGTTTTCGGCGCCGACAACCTCGACGAGTCCGCGGGACTTCGCTTCTGGATCAAGTACGGCGAAAACTATACTCCCGCGCCCACCGATATGATCGTCGGCGTCGGCAGCAGCACGGACGGAGTTTACTTCGAGTGCGACCCCGCCGGTCTGGAACTTCCCGAGAGCGAAGGCTACGTCGGCATCGCGTGGAACGCGTTTTACGACTATGAAGGCGACGCGGAGATATACGACTATCTCGCCAGTCTTGACTATATAACCATCGGCATCGAAGGCTGCTATCAGAAGGAGTTCTACCTTTCCGATCTACACGCGTTCGAGTGGAACATAAACAACGCGTCTTTCGAAGCGATGGACAGGAAGATCGTTGACGCTCAGGACTATATGGCTACTCTTAACAGAGACGACTGGTCCGTCCGTTCCTGGCAGCGCGTCGAGCAGGCGATCGAAGCCGCCCGCGCTCTGCACGACGTCTACGCCGTTACCCAGCAGGAGGTCGACGGGGCGACGGATCACATCAATCGCTGCCTCAACTGGCTGACTCCGAGAGGAGTTACCCCGACTCAGGACGAGATAGACGCGCTTGAAGCCGCGTATTACAACGCGCTGACCTACTGGCGCGGCAACTACACCGGCAGAAGTTACGTAACGCTGAAGGCCGCCATCGACGAGGTTTCGGAGTACATCAACGACGAGCTCAGCTCCACCGCATGCGTAGAGCTCACGAATAAGCTCACTTCCGCGGTCGCCGGACTCATTCCGATAACCCACGGCGGCTTCGTCGCTCCCACTCAGGCGACCGACACCGGCGGCAATCCGGTAACCGTCAAGCTTTTCAGCCTCGAAGACTTCTCGAGCAACAGAGATTTCAACAGGGCGAACGGCCACCGTGTTGAAAACGTCGGCTACGACCTCGTCACCTCTTCGACGTCCGTCGCGCTGCCCGCGAAGGCGCTGAGAATGACCGCGCAGGCGGACCGCTCCTCCAAGCACACCGACCAGCACGGCGCGATGCAGTTCAAGCTTGCGAATTACACCTGCGACCCCATTCATAAAGACGTCATTACGGAAGACGGCAACCAGATCGGCGGCTCGATAGGCGACCTTTCCGGCACCGCAGGTATCCGCATCTGGGTCGGCGTGAACGACGTGACTCTGGCGCAGAACGCGTACTTCCGCTTCGGCGTTTCCAACTGCCAGGAAGGCCCGCTCTTTGAGCGCCACGCCGTCAATATCCCGTTCCCGGCGTCCGGCAGCGGCTGGATCTACATTCCGTGGGAATGCTTCGATTACTACGACGACTGGACCAAGGGCGTCGAGATCAATCTTGCCGAGATACGCTTCATAATCATCCGCGTCGACGGCGTGGTCCCGCAGGGACTTGAAGTCTACGCGACCTGCGTTGCCGCTTATACCGATCAGGTCAACTCGACGAACGCGGTCCCGACCGTCAGCAACGTTACCGAGGGACAGACGATCGACGTCGCGGGCGGCTCCTTCATCCCGAAGTGGGACGTCGGCGCCGCGACGCTGAACGGCAAGCGCTACGTTGCGGGCGCTCCGATAACCGCCAACGACAGCTATAAGCTGACCGTCACCAACGGAGATAAGCAGACGGAAGTCAACTTCACCGTGACGGGCGGCGTCGCAGCCGACGCTCTGCCCATCGTTACCGGTGTGGAAAACAACGGAAGTTACAGCGAACCCGTAACGATCAACTGGGACGTCGGCACGGCGACTCTGAACGGCGACGCCATCGAGAAGGGCGCGACAGTTTCCGAGCCCGGGAAATACCTCCTTGAGGTAGTCAACGGCACCAAGTCGGTCTCCATTCGCTTTGAGATCGCCGGCGAAGAGCCTCCCGCGGTCAAGAAGGGCGATATGGACGGCGACGGCGAGATCACGGTCAACGACGCGCTGAAGGCGCTGCGTATCGCCGCGAGACTCGCGGAGTCAACTCCCGAAGCGCTTGAGATCGGCGACGTCGACGGCGACGGCGATATCACGGTCAACGACGCGCTGAAGATCCTCCGCGTCGCCGCGAAGCTCGCTGACGAAGGCAGCCTCGGATAAAAGCGGGTTTTGCGCCGGCCGGCGCCAAAGGATTGCCCGCGAACAACAGAATTGCAAACGGCCCTCTCAAGTCTGAGAGGGCCGTTTTTTGCGCCGTCGGCGAAGGCAAAATAACACAATAAACCCCGCCGTTTTCACAAAGTTTTCGGCATATTGCATCTTGACTTTGCGGGGCAAAAGCGGTAGAATATTATCATCAATATATAATGGCAGAAAATTGGAGGAATTCAGCTTGAACTGGACATCTTTGAACGTTCTCAGAGAGCAGTATCTGAGCTTTTTTGAGAGTAAAGGACACACACGTCTCGAAAGCGCGAGCCTCATCCCGAAGGATGATCCGTCGCTGCTTCTTACTAACGCCGGAATGGCGCCTCTTAAAAAATACTTTACCGGCGAGGCGAAGCTGCCGGGCAACCGCGCCTGCTCCTGCCAGAAGTGCATCCGCACGCCCGATATCGAGCGCGTCGGCAAGACGAGCCGCCACGGCACCTTCTTCGAGATGCTGGGCAACTTCTCCTTCGGCGACTACTTCAAGAAGGAAGCGACCGCCTGGGCGTGGGAGTTCTGCACCAAGGTTCTGGAGCTGCCGGTGGACAAGCTCTACGTCAGCGTTTTCGAGAGCGACGACGAGGCCTACGACATCTGGACTCAGCAGGTGGGCGTCGCGCCCGACCACATGGTGCGCCTCGGCAGAGAGGATAACTTCTGGGAGCACGGCAAAGGCCCCTGCGGCCCCTGCTCCGAGATATACTTCGACCGCGGGCCCGAAAAGGGCTGCGGCAAGCCGGACTGCCACGTCGGCTGCGACTGCGACCGCTACGTCGAGTTCTGGAACCTCGTTTTCACTCAGTTCGATTCCGACGGCGCCGGCCACTACGCCGAGCTGAAGTCGAAGAACATAGATACCGGAATGGGCCTCGAGCGTATCGCCTGCATCATGCAGGGAGTCGATAACCTTTTCGAGGTCGACACGATAAAGAACATCATGGCGAAGGTCTCCGAGATCGCCGGCGTGAAGTATCACGAGAACGAGAAGTCCGACGTCTCGCTCCGCGTCATCACCGACCACATCAGGAGCACCGTCTTCATGCTCGCCGACGGCGTAACGCTCTCCAACGAGGGCAGGGGATACGTCCTCCGCCGCCTGCTCCGCCGCGCCGCCAGACACGGCAAGCTGCTGGGCATCAACGAGCCCTTCCTTTACAAGATCTGCGACACCGTCGCGCACGAGAGCGGCGGCGCCTACCCCGTGCTCATCGCGAAGAACGAGTATATCAAGGACGTGATCAAGTCCGAAGAGGAACGCTTTGCGGAAACGATAGACAAGGGCCTCGAGCTGCTTGACGGACTTACCGCCGAGAACGGCGTCATTTCCGGCGCCGACGCGTTCAGACTTTACGATACTTACGGATTCCCGCTTGACCTTACCGTCGACATCCTCGCCGAGCGCGGAATGACCGTCGATACCGACGGCTTCGACGCGCTGATGAAGGAACAGAAGGAACGCGCCCGCGCCGCCAGAAGCAGCGACAAGGCGAACTCCTGGGAAGCGGGCGGCTCCGCCGATTCCGCCGCGGCCGCGACCGAGTTCCTCGGCTACGAAACCACCGAGACGGAAGCGACCGTCCTCGCCGTGCGCGAGCAGGAGAAGGGCGCGATCATAGTGCTTGACCGCACGCCCTTCTACGCCGAGAGCGGCGGACAGGTCGGCGACACAGGCGTCATCACCGGCGCGAACGGTTCCGTAAAGGTGACCGACTGCCGCAAGACTCCCAACGGCGGCTTCCTGCACTTCGCGGAGAGCGCGGACGGCATCGCCGTCGGCGACAAGGTCACCGCGACGGTGGATAAAGACCGCCGTGACGCGATCCGCCGCAACCACTCCTCCGCGCATCTGCTTCAGGCCGCGCTCCGCGCCGTTCTGGGCGACCACATTTCGCAGGCGGGCAGCTACGTCGACGAGCACCGCATGCGCTTCGACTTCACCCACAACCGCGCCCTGACTCCCGAGCAGATCGAGCAGGTCGAGGCGATGGTAAACGCCGAGATCGGCAAGGCTCTGCCGGTCAACACCGAGGTAATGAGCATCGAACAGGCGAAGCAGAGCGGCGCGATCGCTCTCTTCGACGAAAAATACGGAGACTCCGTCCGCGTCGTCGCGATGGGCGATTTCTCCAAGGAGTTCTGCGGCGGCACGCACGTCGCCAACACCTCCGAGGTTGGCTCCTTCCGCATTGTTTCGGAAACCGCAGTCGCCGCCGGAGTCAGAAGGATCGAGGCCGCGACCGGCTTTAACGTGCTGGCGCTGCTGAAGGAAAAAGAAGCGATCATCGCGCAGGCGGAGGAGATACTCAAGTCCGGCGCGAAGGAGCTGCTCGGCAAGCTCGCCTCCGTCGTGGAGGAAAACAAGCGCCTGAGCAAGGAGCTCGCCGCCGAGAAGGCGAAGTCCGCCGCGTCCGGCGTCGACGGCCTGCTCGCGAAGGCGTGCGAAAAGGGCGGTTGCCGCCTGCTGACCGAGAAGCTCGGCGAGATCGAGCCCGATGCGCTCCGCACCATCGGCGACGCGCTGAAGGATAAATGCCCCGATATCGTCGCCGTCCTGGTCGGCGAAAACGGCGGCAAGTCGGTCATGTCCGTCGTCTGCGGCTCCGAGGCCGTCAAGAAGGGCGCGAACGCCGGCGCCATAGTCAAGAAGCTCGCCGCGATATGCGGCGGCGGAGGCGGCGGCAGACCGGACAGCGCAATGGCCGGTATCCGAGACGTTTCCAAACTCGACGAAGCGTTCAAAGCGGCGCTCGACTGATCAAGTACCCTCCGCGCATCCGCGGAGTATTATGAAACGGAGGAGAATTATGGATTGCCTGTTCTGCAAAATAATCGCCGGCGAGATCCCCTCGGCTAAGGTCTACGAAAACGACAAGGTCTACGCCTTCCGCGACATAAATCCCCAGGCGCCTACGCACGTTCTCATCGTCCCGAAGCGGCACCTCGCCGACGCGAGCGAGCTGACGGGCGAGAACGCCGCCGTTGCCGCCGATATCTTCGCCGCCGCCGCCGAAATCGCGGCCGCCGAAGGTCTTACAAACGGCTTCCGCGTCGTAACCAACTGCGGCGACGACGCCTGCCAGTCGGTTCACCATCTCCACTTCCACCTGCTCGGCGGGACGAAGATGGCAGAAAAAATGTCATAATTAAAATTATCATAAAAAGGAGTTGTCTGAAATGACGAAGAACAAGAAGCTTTTGGCGTGGCTCGACGAAATGGTTGAGCTCAACGCTCCCGACAAGGTGGTCTGGATCGACGGATCCGAGGAGCAGATCGAAGAACTGCGCGCTACCGCCTGCAAGACCGGTGAGATGGAAAAGCTCAACGAGGAAATGCTGCCCGGCTGCTACCTGCACCGCACGGCGATCAACGACGTCGCGCGCGTCGAGGGCAGGACCTTCATCTGCACCACCGATCGCGAAGAGGCCGGCGCCACCAACAACTGGATGTCCCCCAAGGAGACCTACGAGAAGCTGTATAAGCTCTACAAGGGCTCGATGAAGGGCAGAACGATGTACGTCATCCCGTATTCCATGGGCATCGTCGGCAGCGAATTCGCCAAGAACGGCATTGAGCTTACCGACTCCATCTACGTCGTGCTGAATATGTGCATCATGACGAGAGTCGGCACCGACGTCCTCGAGTCCATCGGCGACGACGGCGACTTCGTCAAGGGAATGCACTCCCGCGCCGACATGAACGAGGAAGAGCGCTACATCTGCCAGCTTCCCGAAGACAACACCATCTTGTCCGTCAACAGCGGCTACGGCGGAAACGTCCTGCTGGGCAAGAAGTGCTTCGCGCTCCGCATCGCCTCCGTCCTCGCGCGTGACGAGGGCTGGATGGCCGAGCATATGCTCATCCTCGGCATCGAGGATCCGCAGGGCAACGTCAAATACGTCACCGCCGCCTTCCCCTCCGCCTGCGGCAAGACGAACCTCGCCATGCTCATCCCGCCGGAATACTACGCCTCCAAGGGTTATAAGGTCTGGTGCGTAGGCGACGACATCGCCTGGCTCCGCATCGGCGAAGACGGCAGACTCTGGGCGGTCAACCCCGAAAACGGCTTCTTCGGCGTCGCCCCCGGCACGAGCGAAAAGACCAACCCCAACGCCCTCGCCGCCACGAGAAAGGGCACGATTTTCACCAACGTCTGCCATAACCTCGACAACAACACGGTCTGGTGGGAAGGCCTCGACAAGAACCCGCCCGAGCACGCCGTCGACTGGAAGGGCAACCCCTGGAACGGCAAGACCGCCACGGAGAAGGGCGCTCATCCGAACAGCCGCTTCACCGCTCCGGCAGTCAACTGCCCCTGCCTGTCCAAAGAGTTCTATAACCCGAAGGGCGTGCCGATTTCCGCTATCATCTTCGGCGGACGCCGCGCCAAGACCGCTCCGCTGGTGTACCAGTCCAGAAACTGGCAGCACGGCGTATATATGGGCTCCGCCATGGCGAGCGAAACGACCGCGGCCGCTTCCGGCGCCGTCGGCGTCGTCCGCCGCGATCCTATGGCGATGCTGCCCTTCTGCGGCTACAATATGGGTGATTACTTCGCTCACTGGCTCGAAATGGGCAAAAAGATCCCCAACCCGCCCAAGATCTTCAACGTCAACTGGTTCCGCACCGATGACGAAGGCCACTTCATCTGGCCCGGCTACGGCGACAATATGCGCGTGCTGATGTGGATCCTTGCCCGCTGCGAAGACAAGATCGGCGCTCAGGAGACCGCGATCGGTTACCTGCCGAACCCCGAGGACATCGAGATCGAAGGCCTTGAAGGCATCACCGTCGATACCATCAGGAACCTGCTTTCCGTCGACGCGGACCTGTGGCTGCAGGACGCTGACGGCGTCGAGGAGTTCTACAAGAAGATCGACAGCGTCGGCAACCGTATGCCGAAGGAGCTGTACGACGAGCTCGCCGGACTCCGCGAGAGACTCGGCAAATAATGACGAAACGGCGTTCCCCGCTCCGTGGAAGCGGGGCGGGGAACGTATATACCGCGCGGCGGTCAATACTATGACGGGAGCTTAATTATGGAAAGACTCGACAAGATCAACTACTACCTTGACATAGCCGAAACGGTTTCCAAGCGTGGCACCTGCCTTCGCCGCAATTTCGGGGCGATAATCGTCAATTTCGATCAGATAATCTCCACCGGATACGTCGGCGCGCCCCGCGGCAGAAAGAACTGCTGCGACATCGGCCACTGCGTCAGGGACGAGATGAACGTACCGAGAGGAGAGCGCTACGAGCTCTGCCGCTCGGTCCATGCGGAGATGAACGCGATCATATCCGCTTCCCGCGATTCCATGATCGGCTCGACGATGTACCTCGTCGGCACCGAGAACGACGGCAGTTACGTCGAGAACGCCTCCCCGTGCTCGCTCTGCAAGCGTATGATAATCAACGCCGGCATCGAACGCGTCGTTATCAGAAACACAAAGAATACTTACACCTGCATAAAGACTGAGGACTGGATAGCCAACGACGACAGCCTCGAAGGCAGAGCCGGCTATTGATGCTCCGCGAAAGGTAAGGCATTGGATAAGAAGGAACTGAAATTCAAAAAAGCGATCGTCTTTGCGCTTTCGATAACGCTGACGCTCGCCATAGTTTTCAGCGGGCTGACGTTTCTGCTTTACGGCCCGTATTCCTACGTGCGCGATTATATAATCACCTCGGCGATGACTACGCTGAACCACCAGTGGATCGCGACGATGCTCTACGACGAGCAGCAGATTGACGCGGTGATGCGCGCGAACACGGTTATCGAGCTGGGTGAGACGACCGACATAGGCATGATAAATATCGGCAGCGCGTCATGGCCCGGCAGAAACGCAAAGCCTACCATCAAGGAAGCGGAAGTCAAGTACGCCGACGACGACGTAATAGTCGAGGAGTTCAAATTCAGCACCTTCAAGGGCTGGATGATGCTCGTGCGCGATCCTAAAAAGGTCGATCTCGGCATAGCCAAGGATATCGGCGTAAAGGGCGAGCGCCTCAGAGAAATGGCGAAGCGCCTCGGCGGCTTTGCCGCGATAAACGCCAGCGGCTTTGCCGATCCCGGTTACGTCGGCAACGGCGGTACCGTCGTCGGGCTCGTTATCAGCGACGGCGAGGTCATCCACGGCGGCATTTCAAAAAAGCAGGGCATCATCGGATTTGATAAAAACGGCGTTCTGATAGTCGGCGAATTCCCGCGTGAAGAGATCGAGAAGATGGAGCTGCGCGACGCGGTCGAGTTCCGGCCGTTCCTGATAGTCAACGGCGAGCTCGCGACGATCAAGGGCAACGGCGGATGGGGAATGGCGCCGAGGACCGCGATAGGCCAGCGTGCGGACGGCGTGGTGCTTATGCTCGTCATCGAGGGCAGAAACCCGCCCAGCAGTATAGGCGCGACGATGCCGGAGGTGCAGGACCTGATGGTCGCCTACGGCGCGGTCAACGCCGCGAACCTCGACGGCGGCTCATCCAGTTCCATGATACTCAACGATGAGATCCTGAACCTGCCGTCAAGCGGCGAAGGCGAACGCAGAGTTCCCAACGGCTGGATAGTCAAAAAATAGGTCTGACAGAGAAATAATGAAAGATAATCTTACCAACGAAAAATCTTTCGGCAGGACGGTGCTGTCGCTCGTCCTGCCGCTTGCTATACAAAACCTTATCAACGTCGCCGTCAACGGAGCCGACGTATTCATGCTGCAGATGATAAGCGAGACCTCGCTTTCCGCCGCGTCAATGGCGGGTCAGGTCTACTTTATTCTGACGCTGATCCTGTTCGGACTTTCCAGCGGCGCGGCGGTGCTGACCGCGCAGTACTGGGGCAAGCGCGACGTGCGCACCGTGGAGAAGGTCATGGGAATGACCGTGCGCTTCGCGGTAACGGTCAGCATGGTCTTCTTTTTCGTTGCGTTCTGTTTTCCGCGCGCGGTTATGAGCGTGCTTACCGATGTTCCCGCGGTAATAGACGAAGGCGTGCCGTATCTGCGGATAATGGCGTGCTCCTATCCGATAACGGCGGTAACGATAATCTGCCTTAACGTTCTGCGCACCGTCGAAAAGGTGAACATCTCCACGGCGGTATATTTGCTCTCGCTGTTTACGAATATCGGATTGAACCTCTGCTTCATCAAGGGCTGGCTCGGCTTCCCGCGGATAGGAATCGCGGGA
Organism: Clostridia bacterium; assembly: GCA_017620395.1. NCBI lineage: Bacteria > Bacillati > Bacillota > Clostridia > Clostridia bacterium. The sequence continues at coordinate 11,054 of JAFZQJ010000031.1, forward strand.
GTCGCGATAGCGACCGTCTCCGCCCGCCTGCTCGAAATAGTCATCACGCTCGTTTACGTGCGCAGGCGCAAAAGTCTGGTGCGGCTGCGCTTCAAGGACGTATTCAAGCGCAACAAACTGCTGTCGAAGGACTTTCTGCGTTATTCCATGCCGGTCGTGCTGAACGAAATGCTCTGGGGCACGGCGATCTCGCTTTCCGCAACGGTTATCGGGCATCTCGGGCAGGAACCGATAGCCGCGCAGTCGGTCGCGACTACGGTGCGCCAGCTCGCCATGGTCGTCGTTTTCGGCATCGCCAACGCCACGGCGATCATCGTCGGCAAGGAGATCGGAGCCGGCCGCGTCGAACGTGCGAAAACCTATTCGCGCAAGCTTATGCGCTTCAGTCTGGCTGCGGGAGTATGCGGCGCGGCGCTCATGTTCGGGCTTCACTCGGCGATACCCTCGGTTATGGGGAATCTATCCGACCTCGCCGCGGAATACCTGAGATTCATGCTGCTTGCGATGTCGGTCTACGTCGTCTTCTCGTCCGTTTCCGCAACGGGTATAGTAGGAGTCTTCCGCGCCGGAGGCGATACCCGCATGGGACTGCTGCTGGACGTCGGTACGCTCTGGTTCATATGCCTGCCGCTCGGATTTCTGGCGGCATTCGTCTGGAACCTTGACGTGAAGTGGGTGTTTATTATACTTATCAGCGACGAGCTGCTTAAGTTCCCGATAGTATTGTGGAGATTCAGCTCCATGAAGTGGTTGAACAACGTCACACGCGACGAGGTGACGGAACAGAACAAGGAGGAAGCTGATGAAGGGGCGAGAACTGCTTGACGCGCTTCAAACCGCGCTGCGCTTGAAGGACGCGACGCGCCATTGTTATACGGCCGGCGGACGCCGCGAGAGCGTCGCGGAGCACAGCTGGTCAGCCGCGCTGACGGCGTATTTCATAAAGGACGAATTCCCCGGCGTCGATACGGATAAGGTGATAAAGATGTGTCTCATTCACGACATCGGAGAGGCGTTCACGGGCGATATTCCGAGCTTCGATAAAACGGAAGCGGACGAAATAACAGAGGAGCGCATGCTCGCGGACTGGGTGAAGACGCTGCCGCCGGAGCTTTGCGCGGAGCTGACGGCGCTTTACGCGGAGATGAACGCGATGGAAACCCCCGAGGCGCGCCTGTATAAGGCGATCGACGGCTTCGACGCGGTTATACAGCATAATCTTTCCGATCTCTCCACCTGGATACCGAAGGAGTACGAGCTGAACAAAACCTACGCGGAGGACCGCTGCGGCGACAGCGAATTCCTTAAGGAACTGCGCCGTGAGATGAGAGCGGACACCGAGAAGAAAATCGCGGATTGACGGAAAGAAAAAACAGAGATAAAAAACGGACGGCCGCCGGGCCGTCCGTTTTTGCGTGCGCGGGTTTATCAGAGGGAGTCTGCGAGTTTCGCCGCGACGCGGAGGATCGCAAGCGCGTCGTTGACGGCGATCGTGCCGTCGCCGTCAATATCGCCTATGAGCAGCGCTTCGGGCGTTTCGGGGACCAGCTTCGCGGCGATACGGAGCGCGGAAAGGGCGTCGTTTACGGTGATCTGTTTGTCGCCGTCGAAGTCGCCCTTCATTATATCGGGCTCGTCGCTGCCTTCAACGAGGCCTTCCGCGGCTTCCGCAACGGCCTGCGCCGCGGCGTCGATCGCGCTCTGCGCGGAGTACGGATTCGCCTTGACCGCGTTCGCGTTTTTCAGCGCTTCGGCGTAGGGAGAGTAGCTCTCGGCGGTGTACGCCGTTTCGTCATAGAACGGCAGCGCCTCGAGCGCGGAGAAGTCGGCGCTTTCGGGCAGCAGTTCGGGGAGCCGCCAGCCGGAGACGCCGGAGTTAAAATCCTGCACTCCGTGTATCGCCATAACGGACGACGAATCGGAGCTTATCGCGACGGTGTTATACCAGGTGCTTCCGAGCGTATCGTCGCGCAGCAGCGCGAGCGGAAGCCCGTCGGAGGCGCGGTAGACGCCGATCCTGCCATCGGTGCCGCCGAGCAGCAGCAGGCGTCCGTCGAGCGAGTAGACGGCGGTGGTGACGGCGAGCCTGCCGAGGCAGGGGCGCGCGGCGAGCCGTCCGGTCGCAGTATCGTAAACTCTGGCGCAGGAGTCGCCGCAGGCGGCGGCGAGCCGCGTCCCGTCGGGCGAGAGGGTTATTTTGAATATCTCGTCCGCGCAGGTCGCGAGATCCGATACCTCGCCGGTCTCAACGTCGAATTTGTATATCCTCTTCTCGCCGTCGGAGGCGTAGAGCGTTTTGGAGTCTGGGGAGAAGACGAGCGAGATGACTCTGCCTTCCGCAGTGAAGCCGCCGAGGTCGGCGTCGGAAGCGGAACGCACCCGCACGACGCCGTCGTAGCAGCCGTAGGCGTAGCTGTCGTCGGTGGCGACGGCGATGGAATCCACCCAGCTGTCGAGCGGCTCGTTGGAAAGCTCCTGAAGCGTCTCTCCGTCGAAGATGCGGAAATAGTTGCAGTAGCCGTTGCTGTTCTCGTTGGGTATGCCGCCGTAGTAGCAGCGGCTGCCGTCGCTGTTCAGCGCGACGGTCGGGAACGCGGATTGAGCGGTTACCGTTACGGGATTTTCAAAGGCGGGGTCGATCGCGCAGAGCTTCGTCTGCCTGCCGAAGACGATACGGCTTGCGTCGCCGGAGAGCGCGCAGGACATCGACCAGCCGGAGCCGGTCAGCGTGCGGTTGGACAGCTCTCTGAAATCCCTGAGGTCATACGTTCTCGCGTAGGTGGCGCCGTTGCAGTAGACGAGCAGGTCGTGCTCCGATGAGAAGGCGCCTTCGTGCGCGGGTGACCATATTACGCGGTAGGAGTCGGGCACGCTCGCTTCGTAGAGGTAGGGCAGATCGTCGGCGGGTTTCGCGTGGATATCGCTCTTGTAGTATCTGACGTAGTCGATGATGAAAGACGCCTCGTCCGGCATACCTTCAGGCAGGAGGTTGTTTCCCGGACCTTCTATGCCGGTGCCGAGTATGAGGAAATAGGGGTTTTCCTGAAGCGCGTTGCGCTTCGCGGGCGTGTCTATGGGTACCGTCAGATAAAGCGTGTCGTCGAAATACCAGCGCATCTGGTCATTTTCCCATTCTATCGCGTAGATGTGGTATTTCTCGGCCAGCTTCTCGACGTGAGTCAGAATGTTATAGTCGTGCCAGCCGCCCTCTTCAACGTGCTCACCGTTGTCGCCGGAGTAGTGGAATGTCGCGATCGAACTGCGTTCGCCCCACCAGTCTCCGCCGTCCGCGCCGGAGCCGACCATCTCAACGATGTCGATCTCGCCGCTTCGCGGCCAGATGTCGTCGTCGCCCATCGCCCAGAAGGCGGGCCAGATCTTGCGTCCCTCCGGCAGCTTCGCGCGCATTTCTATCCTGCCCTGCGTGAAGTGGAGCTTGTCCTCGGTCGAGAGGAATCCGCTCGTAGCGTGGTAGCCCATATATTCCTCTTTTATCGTTTTGATGACGAGGTTTCCGTCTTCGATATAGACGTTGTTCGGGCTGTCGCGGTTGAACATCGGCTCGGTATCGCTGCCGCGGTTTTTCGAGTTCGCGACGAACCAGACGCTGCGGTCGAGCGTGTCGAATTCGTCGCTCCAGGTCATCGTCCAGTCGTTGCCGCTGACTTCGAGGATATCGAAGTATCTGGTCGCGGAGCTTGAAGATAAAAGGAGCGGCTTCGTCGCGTTGTAGCCGATCTTGCATAAGCCGGAAACGTAGAAGCTGAAGCCCTTCGCTTTGCTGAACGAGCAGGACCATTTCTGCGTGTCGTTCGTGTAGTCGGGGACTCTGGCTTCGAGCTCCATCAGGTCGCTGTTGACTTTTTGGATCGCCGCCGCATATCTCTTGTTGACTATACGGAAGCGCGATACCATGACGGGATCGCGGCATATCTGCCAGAGCTGCGCGTCGTCGCCCTCCGCGCTTTCCGCGAAAGCGAGCTGTCTGTTGTCGGAAGCAGTCGGCGTTATGGTCAGCGCCATATTGCTTCCGCGCTGCAGGATCTTATAAAACCTGTTCGGGTCGAAGCCCAACGAAGTCATTTTCGTTTCCGAATACTCGCGCTCGCCCGCGCCTTCGGCGGAGCCGGAGACGGCGTGCAGGTCGCTGAAGGAAACGAGCGAAGCGCCGGTGAAGGTCAGGGATATATAGTTCAGCGTGCCGTCGAGCGGCGGCGCGCCGAAGCGGTCGAAGGGGAAGAGGTAATAGCTTTCGCCCGCGGTCACGGTAATATCCGAGAGGGTGAAAACGCAGTCGTCCGCGCTGCCGCGTCTGCCGATCTCAAGGTCGAGCGAGGCGTCGGCGTCGGCGCTTATCTTCAGCGCAAAGCCGTCCGCCGTCGGGCAGGGCACGCCGAAAGGCGACGGGCCGGATACGCCTTCGGAGGCGGCGTTGGCGTAGCGGAGCGTACCGCTGCCGGAGAGCGTGACGACGCCGTCGGAAACGGAAACGCTTCCGCGGCGAAGCGGCATACTGCGGATGTCTGCGTCGGTCAGTCCTTCAAAGCCGAGCAGCGGCTCGCGCGTGTAGTTTTCAAGCGGAGCGAGCGCGTCAATAGCGGCACGAAGGGCGGCGGCTTCGCCGTTGTCGGTGCGTCCGGACTGAATGACAGCCTGTGCTTTGTCATAGCAGTCGCGAAGCAGGTTTCCGCTTTGCGCCGTATACATACCGTAAAGCTCTCTGCCCGCGGCGGCGATCGCGTCGTCGAGGGAA
>JAFZQJ010000032.1 GCA_017620395.1 Clostridia bacterium
CGTTCACGGAGTTGACGGGCTCGACGTAAGCGGCTACGCAGGTCGCGTAGACCTCGAGTCCCTGCGGGACCACGCCGTCGACGCGGATGATGATAAAGCGGATCTCGGTGAGGTTGGTTTCCTGTCCGCCGGTCCACTCATCGTAATAGTCGAAGCATTCCCACGGTATGTAGAGCCAGCCGCTGCCGGACGCCGGGAACGGGATATTGACGGCGTGATTCTCGAAGAGCGGGCCTTCCTGGCAGTTGGAAACGCCGAAGCGGAAGTACGCGTCCTTCGCGAGGTTCATATCGTTCACGCCTACCCAGATGCGAATGCCGGAGGTTCCCTTCAGATCGCCTATCGAGCCGCCGATCTGGTTGCCGTCTTCCATGGTGACGTCGGGATGGATAGGATCGCAGATGTAGTTCGCGAGCTTGAACTGCATCGCGCCGTGCTGGTCGGTGTGCTTGGAGGAGCGGTCCGCCTGCGCGGTCATTCTCAAAGCTTTGGCGGGCAGCGCGACGGACGTCGAGGAGGTGACGAGGTCGTAGCCGACGTTTTCAACGCGGTGGCCGTTCGCCTTGTTGAAGTCTCTGTTGCCCGAGAAATCCTCGAGACTGAACAGCTTGACGGTTACCGGATTGCCGTTGGAGTCGGTCGCCTGAGTCGGCGCGACGAAACCGCCGTGAGTTATCGGCACGAGGCCGGCTATCGCGGACGCGAGCCTGTTCGTGAGCTCTACGCAGGCGGTGGAACTGAGCTCGTCGTTGATGTACTCGCTGACTTCGTCTATCTCAGCCTTCAGGTTGACGTAACTTCTTCCGGTATAATTGCCGCGCCAGTAGCTCTTAGCGGAGTAGTACGCGGCTTCAAGCGCGTCTATCTCGTCCTGAGTGGCATTGTCGCCTCTGAGGGTGAGCCAGTTGATGGTACGGGTGATCCAGTCGGTCGCCTTATCGACCTCCTGCTGGGTTACGGCGTACTCGTCGTGCAGGGCGCGGGCGGCGTCGATCGCCTGCTCGACGCGCTGCCAGGAACGGACGGACCAGTCGTCTCTGTTCAGCGTGGCAAGGTAGTTCTCCGCGCCAACGATCATCTCGTCCATAGCCGTGAAGTCGGCGCTGTTTATGCTCCACTCAAACGCATGCAGATCGGAAAGGTAGAATTCTTTCTGATAGCAGCCCTCGATCTTGAAGGTTATATAATCGAGCGACGCGAGGTAGTCATATATATCCTCTTCGCCCTCGAAGTCGAAGAACGCGTTCCACGCGATGCCGACGTAGCCCTCGCTCTCGGGGAGCTGAACGTCGGCGGGATCGCACTCGAAGTAAACTCCGTCCGTGCTGCTGCCGACGCCTACGGCCATATCGGTGGGCGCGGGAGTGTAGTTTTCACCGTATTTGATCCAGAAGCGGAGTCCCGCCGATTCGTCGAGGTTGTCGGCGCCGAAAACGTTATTGACCGCCTCGACCTCGTCGTCGTCGTTCAGCTTCGAGGTGCTGAACTGGCTCCAGCCGTAGGAGGGATCGCCGTCGAAAGCGCCGCCGATGACGTAGATACTCTGAACGGCGCTGCCTTCGGGAACGAACTCGTCGGTCAGCATGGCGGCGTCGTACACGTTGCCGCCGTCGTTGATCTCGTCGAGATCGCCGTCGGTCAGCACGTCAAAGCCGTTGATCGCGACGGAAGTGCTCTTGACCTTGAACATCGGCTGAAGGGCTTTCAGAGCTTCCTTCAACCGCTTTGCAACAGTGTTGATCTGCTGCTGAGAATAATGCGCGCCGGGATCATCGTCGTTCATTATCTCAAACGCCTCGAGGTAAACGTCGGTGGCGTCCTCATAGCTCGACTCGGTGAAAGCTTCCGGATCGAGCGAGTCGTACTGCATCATGAGCTCGTCAAGCTCGTCAAGATGTATACGGGAATCGTGGTACGCCATCATGTCGCCGATGGAGACCAGATCGCCGACGGAAAGACCGCCGATGGAAATGTGCATTCCGGAGATATAGGGTATGATCTTCTCGGGAAGCGGCCTGTTGGGCATATTGCTTCCGCCGCTTTCCTTGTACCAGTTTACGCCGTCGTCATCGGTGCTCCACCAGTCGCTCTGATGGAAGTCCGTTTTGAAATCAAAGTGAACGTAGCCGTCTGCGTCGGCGTTGACGGCTTTGGACGCGTAGCGGAAGCCGATGCCGAATTCGGCAAGCTCTTCGGCGGTGTGGTCGCCGGTGTCGTCGTCAAGCGTCATCGTGAAGTAGGGGCCCTTTGTCGGGTACTGCATCAGGGTGATGCTGACGCTTCCGGTGAAGGGCTGGCCGTTCAGACCGACCCAGAACGCGATACCGTCCTGGTTCTCAAGCGTCTTAAAGTCCGGCGAGTTCATATCGCCGAGGAAGGTTTTGTTGTTGATCGTGTCGATCGCAGCCCAGGTCATATCCGTAAAATCATTATGAAGCGAGTTGCTCGACGCTTTGAGGTTACGTCCCTGGCCGTTGTAGATCGAGAAGTGGCGCCATTCGTTACCTTTGGCGAACTTGTAGGTAACGACGGGGCCGATCCCTTCGATCGTCTCGTTATAGCCGGGCTCGGTGAACAGATTCGTCATCCTCGCGAGCTCTGCGTCGGTGAAGATAGAGAAACCGGGCAGCTTGTCATAGATGTAATAGTCATAGAGCGCCCCGGCGCTGATAACTCCGCCGAATATCGTCGACACGCCGAAGGCGGTCAGAACGAATATCGTCGCGAGCAACGCTGATAACAGTTTTTTCATACTTAATTCTCCTCCCGATGGTTTTTGAAGTGCTAAACACTCACGAATATTATAATATCATCCGCTTGTCAAAAAATCAAGCAAAAACTTCACTCCGCGCACATAAATCGCGTAAAACCGCGGTTTCGCGGTTTCACCGCAGCCGCGGAATCCCCCTTTGAAATATCACGCGTTCGTAATCCGTCGCGGCGGAACCGCATAAAAAGAAAGGACGGCGCTAACGCCGCCCTTTCGGGTGTGTGATATTTCTCTTTCGCGGGATTATCCGAGGCTGCTTTCATCAGCGAGCTTCGCGGCGACGCGGAGGATCTTCAGCGCGTCGTTGACCGTGATATCGCCGTCGCCGTCGACATCGCCGATCTCAAGCGCTTCGGGAGTTGACTCCGCGAGTCTCGCGGCGATACGCAGCGCCTTCAGCGCGTCGTTGACCGTGATCTCGCCGTCGCCGTCCATATCGCCCTTCTTGACTGCGGGAGGCTCTTCGCCGGTGATCGTGAAGCGTACGGAAACCGACTTGGTGCCGTTGACTACCTCAAGGAGATAATCGCCGGGCTCGGAAACGGTCGTTCCCTTCTCAAAGGCGTCGCCGTTCAGTGTCGCCGTGCCGACGTCCCAGTTGATAGTTACGGGCTCGCTGTAGCTTCCGTTGTTGGCGACTCCGGTGACGGTAGGAGTTACATCCGCGACGGTGCCGCCGGTCACGGTGAAGCTGACTTCCGTCTGCTTATCGCCGTTGGTGACGGTCAGCGTGTAGTCGCCGTTCTCGGTTATCGGAGTGCCGGCGACGTAGTACTTCGCGTTCGTGCCGACCTTGAGCGTCGCGGTACCGACGTCCCACTTCGGGGCGACGGAGCCGCCCGCGACGTCAACGGTCTGTCCGTCGGTCACGCCGGTGACGACGGGCGTCGCGTTCACGGAGTTGACGGGCTCGACGTAAGCGGCTACGCAGGTCGCGTAGACCTCGAGCCCCTGCGGGACCACGCCGTCGACGCGGATGATTATGAAGCGGATCTCGGTGAGGTTGGTTTCCTTTCCGCCGGTCCACTCATCGTAATAGTCGAAGCACTCCCACGGAATGTAGAGCCAGCCGCTGCCGGACGCCGGGAACGGGATATTGACGGCGTGATTCTCAAAATACGGGCCTTCCTCAATGTTTGAAACGCCGAAGCGGAAGAACGCGTCCTTCGCGAGGTTCATATCGTTCACGCCTACCCAGATGCGAATGCCGGCGGAGCCTCTCAGGTCGCCTATCGAGCCGCCGATATGATTGCCGTCCTCCGTAATAACTTCGGGATGGATCGCGTGACATATCTTATCCGCGAGCTTGAACTGCATCGCGCCGTGTTCGTCGGTATGCTTGGAGGAAAGATCCGCCTGCGCGGTCATTCTCAGAGCTTTGGCGGGCAGCGTGACGGACGTCGAGGAGGTGACGAGGTCGTAGCCGACGTTTTCTCTGCGGTGGCCGTTCGCCTTGTTGAAGTCTCTGTTGCCCGAGAAGTCCTCGAGGCTGAACAGCTTGACGGTTACCGGCTTACCGTTGGAGTCGGTCGCCTGAGTCGGCGCGACGAAACCGCTGTGAGTTATCGGTACGAGGCCGGCTATCGCTGTGTTCAGTTTGCCGGTAAGGTCGTTGCAGGCGGCGGAGCTGAGCTCGTCGTTGATGTATTCGGAAACCTCGTCGATGGCGGCCTTCAGGTTGACGTAGCTTCTGCCGGTGTAGTTGCCGCGCCAGTAGCTCTTCGCGGAGAAGTACGCGGCTTCGAGCGCGTCTATCTCGTCCTGAGTGGCGTTGTCGCCTCTGAGGGTGAGCCAGTTGACGGTACGGGTGATCCAGTCGGTCGCCTTATCGACATCCTGCTGAGTAACCGCGTACTCGTCGTGCAGGGCGCGGGCGGCGTCGATCGCCTGCTCGACGCGCTGCCAGGAACGGACGGACCAGTCGTCTTTGTTCAGCGTGGCGAGATAGTTCTCCGCGCCGACGATCCTCTCGTCCATAGCCGTGAAGTCGGCGCTGTTTATGCTCCACTCAAACGCATGCAGATCGGAAAGGTAGAATTCCTTCTGATAGCAGCCCTCGATCTTGAAGGTTATATAATCGAGCGACGCGAGGTAGTCGTATATATCCTCCTCGCCGTCATAGTCCCAGAACGAATTCCACGCGATGCCGACGTAGCCCTCGCTCTCGGGGAGCTGGACGTCGGCGGGATCGCACTCGAAGTAAACTCCGTCCGTGCTGCTGCCGACGCCGACGGCCATACTGGTGGGCGCGGGAGTGTAGTTTTCGCCGTATTTGATCCAGAAGCTGAGTCCCGCGGATTCGTCGAGATTGTCGGCGCCGAAAACGTTATTGACCGCCTCGACCTCGTCGTCGTCGTTCAGCTTGGAGGTGCTGAACATGCTCCAGCCGTAGGAGGGATCGCCGTCGAAAGCGCCGCCGATGACGTAGACGCTCTGAACGGCGCTGCCTTCGGGAACGAACTCGTCGGTCAGCATGGCGGCGTCGTACACGTTGCCACCGTCGTTGATCTCGTCGAGATCGCCGTCGGTAAGCACGTCAAAGCCGTTGATCGCGACCGTCGCGCTCCTGACCTTGAACATCGGCTGAAGGGCCATAAGCGCTTCCTTCAGTTTCTTCGCTATCCTGTTGATCTGCTTCTGAGAATAATGCTCGCCGATATTATCGTCGTTCATCACTTCGTATCCCTCGAGATACGCTTCCGTAGCCGCCTCGTAGCTCGACTCGGTGAAAGCTTCCGGATCGAGCGAGTCGTACTGCATCATGAGCTCGTCAAGCTCGTCCGTGTGGATACGGGTATCGATGTACATCTTCATATCTCCGATAGACGCCTTCTGTCCTGCGCCTACGTTAAAGAACGTGATGCTCATGCCGGAAATCAGCGGCCTGATCTTCTCGGGAAGAGTCTGATAAGGTATATTGCTTTCGCCGTACTTTTTCCACAGGTTCTCGCCGTAATCATCGGTGCTCCACCAGTCGGCTTGATGAAAATCGGTCCTGAAGTCAAAGTGAACGTAGCCGTCGGCGTCCGGTCTCTTGTGAACGCTGGAATAACGGAAGCCGATGCCGTAATCGGCGATCTCTTCGGCGGTGTGGTCGCCGGTGTCGTCGTCAAGCGTCATCGTGTAGTAAGGGCCGGTCGACGGGCACTGCAGAACCACTATGCCGATTTCGCTTGTAAACGGCTGTCCGTCGACGCCCACCCAGAAAGAGATGCCGTCCTGTTCGGCAAAGCGCTCCACCGTGTCCGCGTAGCCTTCCGCGGTCATATCGCCGAGGAAGGTCTTGTTGCCGACCGTGTCGAGAGCCGCCCAGGACATATCGGTCAAATCCTCGTGCAGCTGGTTGCTCGACGCTTGCATATTCTTCGCTTTCGCGTGGTAAACGGTCATCCACCCGCCGCTTTTGGTTATTTCATACGTGACGACGGGCCCGACGCCTTCGATCGTTTCGTTGTATCCGGATTTCGTATACGTGTTCGTCATCTGCGCCAGCTCTTCGTCGGTGAAAATCGAATAACCGGGGAGGCTCTCATACCTGTAGTATTCGTATTCGGCCGCGCCTGCGCTGATGAAGCCGCCGAAGATCGCCGTCACACCGAACGCGGTCAGCGTGAAAGCGGTCGCAAGCAGCATCGACAGGAACTTTTTCATAGTGTTTCTCCTCTCGTTTCTTTGAGTATAAACTCACAGTTATTATAATATCACCTATTTCGCAAAAACGCAATACGCAACAGTTGATAACAGCAAAAAAGGACGCCGGAAAACCGGTGTCCTTTTTTGTTTGGTGGACGCTAAGGGACTTGAACCCCTGACCCCCTGCACGTCAAGCAGGTGCTCTTCCAGCTGAGCTAAGCGTCCGACAGCAAGTAAGATTATACCGCCGTAATACGCCGTTGTCAAGAGTTAATTTTATTTTTTTCAAAAAGGTTGTCTTATCGTCCGTTCAGCGCCGAGTTGGCGACCGCCGCAACGGCCGCACCGACGTCCGCGACGACGGCGAGCCAGAGCGGCGCGTAGCCGAGTGCGCTCGCGACGAGCACCGCCGCCTTGACTATGAGCGAGAACCAGATGTTCTCCTTCGCGACGACGACCGCCTTTTTGGAAACAGATATCGCGTCCGCGATGCGGGAGGGACTGTCGCCCATCAGCACGACGTCCGCGGCTTCTATCGCAGCGTCGCTGCCGAGCGCGCCCATGGCGACGCCGACGTCCGCCGCGGCGATCGCGGGAGCGTCGTTTATGCCGTCGCCCGCGAAGGCGGTGACGGCGCGCGCCTTTTCCTCTTCGAGCAGGGCGCACTTATCCGCGGGGAGCAGCTCGCCGACGCCTTCGTCCGCGCCGATGCGCTCCGCCGCCGCGCGCGCCGCTTCGGAAGCGTCGCCGCTGAAGACCGCGACGCGGCCGACTCCGGCCTTGCGAAGGCGGCGCACGGCCTCCTCCGCGTCCGGCTTCAGCTCGTCGCGCAGGGTCAGGTAACCGCGGAACGCGCCGCCGACGGCGACGTAGACGGCGGTAACTCCGCCCGCGTCGGGCAGTCCGGAAACGCCGTTTTCACTTAGGAAGCGCCGGCTGCCGACGAGAACTTCGGCTCCGTCGACGCGGGCGCGGACTCCGCGTCCGCCCGTCTCGGCGAATACTTCGCCGGAGGCGCCGGCAGGCGCACCGTATTTTCTCTTAATCGCTTCAGCGATCGGGTGCTTCGACGAATACTCCGCCGAAGCCGCGTATTTCAGAAGCTCCGCTTCGCTTATCCCCTCGGGGACGACGGAATTGACCTCGAGATTGCCGTCGGTGACGGTGCCGGTCTTGTCGAAGACGACGGTGCCGACCTTCGCGAGGCGCTCCATCGCGGCGCCGCCCTTGATGAGCACGCCCGACTTCGTTGCGCGGCCGCACGCGGAAAAGAACGCAAGCGGCACCGAAAGCACCAGCGCGCAGGGGCAGCATACGACGAGGAAGCCGAGCGCGTTTCTGACGCACTCCTCCCACGCGGGCTCAAATCCGCACGCCTGAAGTATAAGCGGCACCGCGACGGCGTAGATCACCGCCGCGCCGACGACGCAGGGGGTGTATATCGCCGCGAACTTCGTGATGAACTTCTCCGTTTTCGCCTTGCGTTCGGCGGCGTGCTCGGTCAGCTTTATCATGTTCGCAACGGTGCTGTCCTCGTAGTCCGCGGTCACGCGGATGCGCAGCGCCCCGTCGAGGCAGAGGCAGCCGGCGAAGACCTCCGCGCCCGCCTCCGCGAAGCGCGGCGCGGATTCGCCCGTCACCGCCGCCGTGTCGATCGAAGCGGAGCCGGAAACGACGACTCCGTCAAGCGGGAGCTTCTCGCCCGGGCGGACGGCGACGATATCGCCGACCTTGACTTCCGACGGACTGACCGTCCTCTCGCCGTTCTCAGTGACGAGCGACGCGGTCTCGGGGCACACCTTCATCAGCGCGGCGACCGAGTCGCGCGCGTTATCCGACGCCATATCGTTGAAGGTCTCGCCGACGCGGTAGAATATAAGCACCGCCGCGCCCTCAACGTAGCTGCCGATGCAGAACGCGCCTATCGCGGCTATGCTCATCAGCGTTTCTTCGCTGAACGGCTTGCCCTTGAGAAGCTTTTTCAGCGCGGTCAGGAAGACCTCGCCGCCCGCGAGCAGATAGAGAAGTCCGTAGCCGACCGGGCACATCCACGGCTCGAGCTCGAGATGCTCCGCGGCGAAAAGCCCCGCGGTCAGCAGCAGGCAGAAGCCGAGGAACAGGAATTCTTTTTTATGTTCGGGATAGAGTTTCATTTGATTCGCCTTCTTCGAAAGATGGATATGTGAAGGTTTTACGCCGGGCGGCAAACGCCGCTGCGCCTATTCGTTGACGTGCTCGAAGCCCTGCGCGAGGATGGTGCTGACGTGAGAGTCGGCGAGGGAGTAGTAGAGGTGCTTGCCTTCGCGGCGGTATTTGACGAGGCCGCTCTGCTTGAGCAGGCGGAGCTGGTGGGAGATCGCGGAAACGGTCATCCCGAGCAGGTCGGAAAGCTCGCAGACGCAGCGTTCTTTTTCGTAAAGCACGGTCATTATCCCGACGCGCGTCGGGTCGCCGAAAAGGCGGAACAGCTCCGCGACGGAAAAGACCTTCGCCGCGTCGCGGAACGCCTCCTCCGCTTCGATCACGCGGTCGACGTGCGAGGCGGCATTTGCAGTTTCGGCGGCGTTATTGTTGATTCTTTCTTCCATATTTGCTCCACCCTTTCGTTATATAAAGGAACGTGTGATTTTCTCGCCAACAGTTGAACAACTGTTCAACTGTTATTATTATATCCCCCCGTTTTGAAAAAGTCAATATGCAATCGCGAAAAAGTTCTGATTTTTCTCAAAAAACACCTTTAGTCAACTTTTTCAAAAAAACACTTGCATTTCAAAATAAATGATGATATAATAGTCCCCGACTTTGAATGATTCCTACTATGAGGAGGGAAAACTTTGGCTAACATTAAGTCCGCAAAGAAGCGCGTTCTCGTCGCCGAGAAGAAGAATATGCAGAACAAGATGATCAAGTCTCAGCTGAAGACCGACATCAAGAAGTTCAACGCCGCCGCCGAGTCCGGCGACAAGGCCGCCACCGACGCCGCTATGCGCAAGACCGTCAAGGCGATCGACCAGGCCGCCGCGAAGGGTATTCTCCACAAGAACACCGCCGCGAACAAAAAGTCCGCCATCATGAAGCGCGCGAACGAGAATAAGTAAAAACGGTTTTTTCCGTATAGCAAAAGCACGTCTTGCGGCGTGCTTTTTGTTGTGTCCGTATATTCCGCAGGTATGTAAAAAGGACGCTCATATGAGCGTCCTTTTTTATTGCGTTTTATTCCGTGTCAGATATCAAGCAGCATATCGCCCTGCTTTATCCAGCCGAGCTTGCGCATGATCTCCGAGAAGAGCAGCGAAAGCGCCGCCGGCGCGACGACGAGTATCGCCGCGATTATCAGCAGCGACGACCAGACGGGCCAGCCCGCGTTCGCCATCTCGGTATAGGTCATTATCGGGCCGACGAGACCGGCGGTGCCCATTCCGGAGCCGATGGCGTTGCAGGGCAGCTTTATGAGCAGGGTCGCGACCGGGCCGAGGATCGCGCTCGCGAGCGTGGGCGGTATCCATATCAGCGGATGCCTGATTATGTTCGGCATCTGCAGCATCGAGGTGCCTATCCCCTGCGCGAAGAAGCCGCCGAGCTTGTTCTCGCGGTAGCTCGAAACGGCGAAGCCGATCATCTGGCAGCAGCAGCCGACGACCGCCGCGCCCGCGGCTATGCCGCTGAGGCCGAGCGAAATGCCTATCGCCGCCGAGGATATCGGGAGCGTCAGGCAGAGCCCCATGACCACGGAGACGACTATGCCCATGACCAGCGGATGCTGTTCCGTCGCCCAGTTGATGAAGCCGCCGAGCGCGGTCATAAGCGCGGAGATGGGCGGCCCGAGAAGCAGACCGACCGCCGCTCCGACGGCGAGCATCGAAAGCGGAGTAACGAGGATATCGACCTTCGTCTTGCCGGAAACGAGCATTCCGACGCCGATCGCCGCCATAACGGCGATGAAGGCGCCGAGCGGTTCGCCCGGGCCGGAGAGGACTACCTTGCCGCCGTCGAGCAGCGTACCCTTCAGTATCGCGCTCGCGAAGGCGCCGATCATTCCGACCGCGCCGGCGGTTATGACGTCAAGCGGCGGGCGCTTGAACTTGCACGCCACGCCTACGCCGATGCCGGCGCCGGTGACCGCCTTCGCAACGGAGGCGACCGAGTTCAGCCAGCCCCCGAACGCGCCGCCGATATAGCTCGCGATCTGCCCCACTATCGTGCCGACGATGAGCGTGGCGAAGAGGCCGAGCGCCATTCCGGAAAGCCCGTCTATGAATATCAATGAAAGAACTTTTTTGACCTTTTGCATTGGTTCGCTTCTTTCTTACGCGTTCGGAGTTACTCCTGCTCCGTCTTGTTCTTTTTCTTCATTATCGCGATAAAGGCAATCGCGCCCGCGATAACGACCGCCGCGCCGCCGGCTATGCAGCCGATGAGCAGCCAATTGAGCTTGCTTCCGGACTTGCCGCTGCCGGCGCTGCCCTGCGGCTCGTCGGAGGGCGCGGGTTCGCCGGAGGACGCGGAAGGATCTATCGGGTTATCTTCGCCGACAATTCTCCAGTTATCCGGATCGTTCTTCACGCCGTTCTCGACGTCGGCGGCAGGGATCGCGATCTTCTTATCCTCGTTTACGTAATAGTCGCCGGCGGTGATGTTTCCGCCGCTGAGCGGGTTATTATAATCCACGGCCTCGCCGTCGGTCAGCGTTGCGGGAGTGAGCTCGATCTCACCGTCGGCGCTGTTCCATACGACGTCTCCTATGCCGCCCGCGCCGCCGGAGCTTCCGGAGTTGCCGGAACCGCCCTGGCTGCCGGAGTTGCCGGAGCTTCCGGAGCCTTTGATGATCAGCTTGCCGTCGATGCTCTGCGATTTGATCTCAACGTCGTTCTGGCCGTTGTACTCGGTCAGCTTGCACTTCGTTACCTTCAGCGGCACTTCGACGGTGCCGCCGGGAACGTTATCCGCGATTTTGAAGGTCACGGTCGCGAGAACGCCGTTCTCGGTGACGTTATTCACGTCGCCGCCGATCACCTTGACTTCCTTTTTTCCGTCGACGGTGAGGTTCGGCATATAGAGCATGGTCTTTATGCCCATCTTGGCTTCGACGGCGGTCACGTATTCGCTGTCGTAAGTGAAGTTTATGTCGTAGCTCGAGAATCCGGAGCAATCGGAGATCGAGACTTCAACCTTCACGGTATCGCCGGCGGACGCGTTCACCGTGCCAACGGTTACGGTCGCAGTGCCCTCCGCCTGCGCGCTGACGCCGAACGCGCCGAAAATCAGCGATACGGCAAGGACGAGCGTGATGAGCTTTGAGATTTTCTTCATGGCAGTTTCTCCTTTTTTGAAATAGGATACTTTATTTGTAAAATCCGAAAACGGGGCGCGTTCACGAGCGGCGCGCCGAATCCCTGTAGCGCTTGGGCGGCATACCAACGCGCGGCGAGAAATGATGATAAAACGTCGACAGATTCTCAAACCCGCATTCGAAGGATATTTCCATAACGTCCATACTGCTGTTTTTCAGCAGGTTGCAGGCGTAGTTGATGCGCATATCGATGATGTAATCGGAAATGTTCTTCCCCGTCGCGCTCTTGAACAGGCGGGAGATGTATTCCCTGCTTTTGCCCGCAAGAGCGATTATCTCGTTGAACGGCTTGGTAAAAATATAGTGCCGCGACAACAGCATATAGTACTCGACGAACCAGTCCGGCGGGGTTTCCAGCCATTCGGGAAGCTCGGTGCGGATAACGAAGCACTCGTATATCACCTGCGCCGCGATCATTCGCAGCAGTCCTTTATCCGAGTGGTCCGCTGTCTCCGGAAGCATCATATCGCGCTCCGTCTTATTGCGCTGGATCCCGCGCAGACGAACCGTAGGCGGATCGGCCGCGTCCGCCGGGAAGACGCCTCCCTCAAAGAAGGCCGATATGTCACCGAGCACGCCTTCGCCGAAAATGATGGCGCAGACTTTCGTATCCGCGCCGGAACGGCTGAAAAAGCTCAATTCGTCCCTTTTGCGCAGAAAGAGCACGTCCCCCTGCCCGAACTGACACTTTTTTCCGTTCAGCGTGCAGAAGACTATACCGTCGGAAATGAAAAGCAACCGGCAGCAGCGCCTTCTGCCGACCGATTCGACGTAGTCTCCGATACCGGAAACGGGAACGTATCTTATTTCATTGTCGAAGGAACCGGTATGCGGCATTTCGCGCCTCCGTCTGTCGCGTGGTGTTGTATATACTTCAAATTTATCACGAAACCGTAAAATAGTCAAGCGTTTTCACATTTATTTCATATTCTGCAACGGAGCGCACACCGCAAATTATTCGCTGTTGCCAAAAAATCCCCTTCCGCTTTCGCGGAGGGGGATTTTTCCGAAACTGTGATTATCTCTTACTTGGAAAAGAGGTAGACGAGGTTCAGCACCACGACGAGCACGATGATGAGGCCGGCCATATAGGGAGTGGCCTTCTCGAGCTTCTCATCGATGGTACGCGCGCGCTTCTTATCCTTGCCGCCGAAGAGCTTCTCCGCGCCGCCGGCGATGGTGCCGCTGATGGACGCGCTGCGGGCGCTCTGGAGCAGGACGACCGCCACGACCGCGATGCAGGTGACGAGAACTATCGCCGCTATGATAATTACGAACCAACTCATATTATATCTCCGTTCCGCCGTTCGAGACGGCAAAGTTTATTATTTCCGTACCGCTTTTCGCGATAAGCCTTGTTATCTTATCACAGTAAAGCGTGTTTGTCAAGAGCTTTTTTACTTTTTTCTCAGCGGCCGACCACGATCGCGTATATCGCGGATTCGCCGCGGAAGGTCGTCGTCAGCGAAAGCTCGCCCGAGACGGCGTCGCCGAGGTATCCTATGAACGCGTTGGTAGAGTACGGCTCGAATTCCAGCGTCTTCGACTTGTTCTTGCCGAAGGCCTTGATGAGCATCGCGGCGTTGTCATTTCCGGATCTGTCGCCGTATATGACGATGATGCTCTTGCAGTCCGTCAGGTCGAACTTCAGCGAGCCTCTGCCGCTGGCGGTCTTCCAACATGACGCCCAGGCGGGATCCGTGCTGTCCGCAGCAGCGTAAACGCTCATCGACTTCGGAACAGTGTTATCCGGAGTGAGCAGCTCGAGCTCCGTAAATCTGAGCGCGGTAGCCGCTTCGGGCAACGCACAGGGCTCTTTTCCCGCGGAGGCGTAAAGGCCGTAAATCGCGGCTTCGGTGATCATTCTGTTGCTCAGCGCGGTCAATCTGCCGTTGTCAAGGCGGATCTCGCGGCTCGGATATCCGGCGGCGAGCGCGGAGCCGATGATCATATCCGCGTCGGCGCAGGGCAGTCCGTATGCCGCGGCGACCTCGGCGCGCGCGGCGTTCAGTTCGCTGTCGCCCGTAGCAAGGACGCAGATTATCGCGGGAGCGTTCTCCGCCGTCAGCAGCTTGCGGACGAGCGATTCATACGCCTCCTTGTCCTCTTCAATGGTCAGCCCGTCGGAACCGACGTTGAGTATCACGGCGTCGACGCCGAGGGAAAGTATGCTGTCAGCAGCGGCGCACGCCGTAAGCAGCGTGTAGCGCGCGGAGGATCGGACGTCGGCGTATCCGGCGCCGAAGACGACCTCCCAGACGTGGCGCGTCATATCAATGTCGCCGCCGATGACGGCGATCCTGCTGACGCCGGAGGCGGCTTTATCGGCCGCCGCGAGCACGGGCGCCGCCGGCGCCGCGGGCGTGACAGCCTGCTTCAGATCATCGCCGACAAAGCGGAATTCGGGTTCGTGCGGCGGAACGACGGGAGTTGCGCCTTCCGCAAAATCAAGCTTCATATTCTCGCCGCCTACGGAAAGCTCGAGGGCTTCCGAAGCTCCGGCGATCGCGGAGAATACATATTCATATACGCCGTTGGAGACGCTTTCGCTCTCCGGCTCGGCGGTGTTGAGTCTGACTCCTCTGCGGGAGCTTCTGTAAGGGTTCCCCGCCAGCTTGCCGTCGATCTGCTCCTTCGGAACGGAAGCGCGGACGCGGACGTATACCTTCTCTCCCTTTGCGGGAACGAGATTCGCGGCGTAGTCGCTGCCGTCGAGCGACAGCTTGACGGAAATAAGTTTCGCGCCGAGGTCGATATTTTCAAAGTACGCGGCGTCTCCGATTTTGGAAACCGCCTCGTTCAGCACGCCGGCGGCGGCCGCCATTTCAGCGGCTCCGGCGGCGTCGTCTATCAGCTCCTGCGCCTTGGCGGCGAGGATACCGATCGCGCTGCGTTCGGTATCGGTCAAGCCGCTGCCCGCGAGGGCCGCGTTCGCGGAATCGATAGACGCCGAAAGCGCAGCGGTCGGCGAAGCCATACCCGCGACGATCGCTTCGATCTCTTTGCAGAAGCGTTTGGGGTTCCTGCCGGTGGAGTGCCAGTCGGCGGCCGTCTGCTTCGCGGAGGCGATCGTTTCGGCGTATTCGCCCGCGGCGTCGAGCATCTCGAGCTCTTCGGCGGCGGCGAGCAGCTTATATTCCCAGTCGCCGTAGAAGCGCTCTTCGATAGCGTCGGCGAGGTTATGGTATTCCGCGTAGCTGTACGCCTCCGAGGGATGTCCGCCGCTGCCGGTGTATTCTGGCTTTTCGTAATAACTCGGCATACGGATGAAGGTCGCGCCGATCTCGTCGATCTCACAGAAGCGGCGGGCGACCTCCGCGACGTTGTCGCAGAAGGTGTATCTCGTACCGGTCTCCTGATCGGTGAAGGTGCGGTCGTCCATCATGTTGTGGAGCAGGAAGAAGCTCGCTTCGGGATAGACCCCGCGCAGCTTACCGAGGAACTCCATGTACGCGCCGATGTAAAGCTCGCGTGACATATCGTCCTTCCAGAACCACATATCGTTCGTGCCGAGGGCGACGGTAACGACGTCCGCCTGGCGGTCGGCAAAACCGGTCCAGATATGGCTGGTCCTCATCGAGATGAAGTTCCAGACTCTCGGGATAATTCCGTTTCGGTCGGCATTGTAGCCCTGGTACATTCCCCAGCCGCTGATCGCGCAGACGTTCGCATCGGCGCCGAAGTGTTCGGCGGTAACGTAGGCGTAGGTCGCGGTCGCGTCGTTCGTCCTGAAGGTGTAATCCGATTCGTTGCCGAGGGTTCCGTGTCCGGCGGTGATGGAGTCGCCGTAGATATCCATTATCAGCTGGTCGGGATCGTAGACCGGATCGAGAAGCGCCGCGCCGGTACCGGTTATCGTCGCGGTCACGAACTGTATCTGGTCGTAGAACGACTGAGTCGTGAGCAGCACGCGGACGTAATGCTCGCCCGCGCCGAGATTATCGGCGACGGTATAGGTTCCGGAGCCGTTGGTGATATTGAAGCGCAGGGTGCGTTCGCCGTCGACCCAGACCTGGAAATAAGGCAGCTCGTTGCTGTTGCGTATGCTGCACGATATAACGAGAGCAAGCTTCGTGCCCGTGAAGCGCACGCCGACGCCGGCGCCTTCCCAGTACGCGAAGACGGTGTTGGCGTCAGGTTCCTGTCTGCCGTAAACGCGGACGTTGCTGC
This sequence comes from Clostridia bacterium, assembly GCA_017620395.1. Taxonomy (NCBI): domain Bacteria; kingdom Bacillati; phylum Bacillota; class Clostridia; species Clostridia bacterium. The sequence goes on from JAFZQJ010000032.1 coordinate 15,924, forward strand.
GGTTTATCGTGTAGCTTCTCGCCGCAGCGTATTCCGGACCGGCGCCGTCTCCCGCTTCGGTCGGAACGACGCTGACTTCGCCTTCGGCGGCCGGCGCCGTCTGCTGCCGCGCCGTCAGCGCCGAAGCGCCGATTATGCTGCCGAGCAGAATCGCGGCCATTATCACAAGCGTAATTATCCTCTTCATATCTATCCTTCCTTTCGTTACAGTTCGGAAAGTCGGTTCAATATCAGACCTGACGCTCTATCGCGGCGATGTAGCACGCCGCCACGTCCCTGCCCCACGCGCCGCTCGGATGCCCGTAGCTGCCGGCGTAGTCGCGGTGTCCGGTCTTGGGGATGTCGACGCGGACCGCGCCGACGGAGTCGGTCTCCGAGAACAGCTTCGCCGCGTCGTCAAGCGCGGGCACGGCGGCTTCGGTGGTGCTGCAGTATATCTTCGCACGCGGAGAGACGGCGCGGAGCTTTTTGAAGAAACGAACGTAAGCGTCGCGGAGCGTTTCGCGCTCGACGGGGTTGGCGGTGTCGTTCGTGCCGAGCATTACGATTATATAGTCCGCGTCGCGGGAGGCGACGTCGTACTTCTCCTCCGTCGCCATGGTGGTGCAGTCGAAAACGCGCGGGATATTGGAGGGCTCGTCGCCGCAGTAGCCGCGGAAGATGCCCCAGCCGCTTATCGCGGTGTACTGCCCGTCGCCGCCGAAGTGCTCGACGATGCGGTAGGCGTGCGCGAGTGTGGAATCCTGCCAGTCGCTGTCGGGACCCGGCCAGCCGGGGATCGTGCCGACGCCGCAGGTCAGCGAGTCGCCGTAGCAGTCGAACTTGAGCTGTCCGGCGGGCGCTTCCGGCGGCGGGAGGATCTCGCCGTCCGTCTCGGCGGCGAGGAAGGCGAAGGGATGCCACTGCGTTTCGCTCACGAGCAGGATCTTCGCGGTGTGCTCGCGGTCTTCAAGGCCGTAGGCGGCGACGTAATCGTCCTCGCCGAGCTTGGTCTTGATGCGGGCGCGGCGCTTGCCGTCGATCCAGACCTGCAGGAACGCCTGCTTGATCTTCTCGGTCGAGGTCGAGCGGACGGAAAGCACGAGCTGCGTTCCGCGGAAGCGCAGTTCTATCCCGCTGTTTACCCAAGACACGTCGATCCCGTCCGGGAGGACTCTGTAACGCCCGAGGATACGGGCGGTCTCAGCGCTTATCGTTTTTTTCATTCGGTATCACCCTCGTTTTATATTTTGGGAAAGAGCATATGCTCCATGAACTTTTCGCTGAACGACGGGTTCCCGTCGAGCTGTATCGTGGCCGCTTTCGCGACGGCGGTCTCGAGCTCCGCGAGCGCCTCCGGGAAAAGCAGCGTGCGCACCGCGCCCGCTCCGGCGCAGTTGCCGAGCGCGCGGACCTTCTCCGCCGGAACCTCCGGCAGCAGTCCGAGCGCGAGCGCGTTGCCTTTGTCGAGCCCGGCGCCGAAGCCGCCGGTAAGCAAAACTTCATCGAGATCCGCGGCGGTCAGCCCCGCTTTTTCAAGCAGCGTTTCCGCTCCGGCGCGGACGGCGGATTTCGCGAGCTGCAGCTCCCGCACGTCCTGCGGCTGAAGCGTCACGCCCTCGGCTATTTCATTCGGCTCCGCGAGGAAGCCGCTTTCGTCGATCCTCCCGAGCCGCCTCAGGCAGGCGACGGCGTCGATGAGTCCGCTTCCCGCGAGTCCGACCGGGAAGACGCCGCCTATGGTCTTCGGAACGAGCCTGCCGCCGTCGAGCGTCACGCGGTTGATCGCGCCCGGCACGCCTCCGACGCCGCAGCTGATGCGCGCGCCCTCGAAGGCGGGTCCGGCGGCGGTCGAACAGCAGGTCAGCTTCCCGCCGGAAGCGAGCGCCATTTCGCCGTTCGTACCGAAATCTATGAAGAGTACGTTTTTATCCGTTTCGTGAAGCCCCGCGGAGACGATTCCGGCGGTCACGTCGCCGCCGACGAACGCCGAGACGCAGGGCAGCAGAAACGCGTTCGCCTCCGGCAGTTCGAAGCCGAGGTCGGACGCTTTGTGAAAACTGCCGAAAAGTTCGTCCGCCTCAAACGGAGCGGCGGAAAGCGCCTTCGGGCTTCTGCCGGTCAGCAGGTATAGCATCGCGGTGTTGCCCGCCACCGTAAGCGAGCGCAGACGGTTTACCGGTATACCTCGCTTTTTGCCGAAGCCGGCGAGCATTTCGCTTATCTGGCCGACGGCGAGGTCGCGGGCACGCTTGCTCCCGTCGGGATCGTTAAGGCAGTATTCGATGCGCGAGATGACGTCCGCGCCGAGCGACTGCTGGCGGTTGACGCCGCTGACGACGCCGACTCTGCGCCGCGTTTCGAGCGAGTAGACGTATATCGCAATCGTCGTCGTGCCGAGGTCGACGGCGGCACCGAGGCTTTCCCAGCAGGACGGGAAATAGTCGGGCGAAGCGTCGCCGGTATCGGTCAGCACGCTGTATTCTCCGTCGTCGGGAACGGATACGGAGGCGTCGCCTTCGATACGCGCGGAGCACGCGAGGCGCGCGCCGGCGGCGATCTCTTCGGGCGTGAGTTTTTCTTTTTCCGCCTCGGTAACCGGCGAAAGCGCGCCGGACGCGTTCACGCGGCATTTGCCGCACAGCTCGTGTCCGCCGCAGAACGCGGGGATGAAAATGCCGGCGCGGCGCAGCGCGGCGAGAACGCTCTCGCCCTTTTCGGCGTCGCATATGACGGTTTTACCGTTCTTTGTAACAGTCAGAGCAGTCTTCAAATTTTCTTCCGGCCTTTTCAATTTTGTTGTTGACATTTCACTGATTTTATTATAATATATATCCGTTCGGATTTCAATAGGAAATTTGATTTCCGCGCATGCTGGTGTAGCTCAGTCGGTAGAGCAGCGCATTCGTAATGCGCAGGTCGGGGGTTCAAATCCGTCCACCAGCTCCAAAAAAGCACTTGCTTCGGCAAGTGCTTTTTTAATGAAGTCGCCCGCGAGCGGGCTGATGAAGGAATGAAGACGCTTCGCTAATGAAGGAATTAAGACGCTCCTGCGGAGCTAATTAAAGAACGGCGGAACGCCTCGGGATGACAGACGTGCGCGTCCGCCGGCTCCCTTGCGTTTTTCTTTTTACTATGTTAATATTATTGTAAGATTATCACGCCGGCCGAGTCTCTTTTATGAAGGGGGTGGAAAAGTGACGCAGTTCGAACGGGTCTATCGCGAATATTTCAGCGACGTTTACGCCTACATCCTGAAACTCTCCGGCAGCGCGGACACGGCGGAAGAGATCACGAGCGAGACCTTCTTCAAGGCGCTGAACGCCATCGACGGTTTCCGCGGCGAATGCGATATACGCGTATGGCTCTGCCGCATCGCGAAAAACTGTTACTTCTCGCACCTCAAAAAGTCAAAACGCCTCGCCCCGCTCGAAGCCGAAGCCGAACCCGCCTCCGCCGCCGCGGTAGAAGACCTCCTCGTCGAAAACGCCGAGGCGGAGCGCGTCAGAAGCGCCCTTCACCTGCTGCCCGAGCCGTACAAAGAGGTCTTCATGTGGCGCGTTTTCGCGCAGATGAACTTCAGACAGATCGGCGAGGTATTCGGCAAAAACGAAAACTGGGCGTGCGTCACCTACCACCGCGCGCGGAAAATGATCCTTGCGAAAATGGAGGATGAGAATAATGAATAAAGACTGCAGCATCGTCAGAGATCTGCTCCCGCTTTACGCGGAGGATATGGTCGCGCCCGAGACCGCCGACTTCATCGCGGCGCACGTCGCCGGATGCGAGGAATGCGAGAAGGAGTACGAAACGGTCAAAAGCGGCGCTTCCCCCGCCCCCGCGCCGGAGGCGGAAAAAGCTCCGCTCAAAAGCATAAAGAAAGCGATAATCAGAAAACGCATACAAGCGGTGGTACTCACCGTAGCACTCATCGCGGCGCTGTTCGCAGCGGCGTTCGCCTTCCTGACGACGCGGGAATACCTCCCCTATGACGAAGCGATCGCGGATATAACGATGTACAACGGTTATTTCAGCGCAGACGTCGCCTTCACAGACCGCGTGACCGGATACAACTACGTCTTCACGAAAGAGCCGGAAACGGGCGATCAATCGCCGTACGGCTGGGTGTGCCTCCTCGAAGCGTGGACGACGCCGTGGGATCGCCTTTTAGGCCACAAGCCCGACGTCCCCGCGACGATATCGAGGGTATCTTCCGAAGATGACGGCGGCGTCAGGATAATCATAATGAACAGTACTCAGGATCCCTCCGCCGTCCCCATCTTAGTCGATTCCATCGACGCGGAAGGCAACGCGCTCTGGAAAGTGATCGCAGCGGAAGAAGCCGCGCTCAGCAACGCGCAGGCCAATATGCTCATAAGCGCCAGCCCGTTCAGCCTTTATTACACTCCCAACGACGGGACGGAAGACGTATACGTAGACGGCCCGGACGGCGCGGACGCGCACAGCGGCGCCGTCCGCACGCTGCCACGCCTGACGCTGAACTATTACTTCTGCGGCGCAGCCGCGCTGTTCGCGCTGCTGATCGCCGCCGCGCTCATCTTCCGCAAAAACGAAACAGCGCGGAAATGGCTGCTGCGCTGTGCCTTCCTGCCCGCTTCGTATATCGCCGCCCACCTCATCGTCAAGGGCTTCGGCGGCGCGTCGTACGCGCTGATGCGCGATTTCACGCTGATACTGCTCATCACCGTGCTTCTCTTCTGCGCAATGCTCGTCGCGTACAACATTCTCCTATTGAGGAAAGAGATGAAATCCGTATAACGTAAAAAGCTATTGAGTTCACATTGCCCGCGGATTATAATACAGCCATAAAAACATGATTGTTCAGACTGATAATACTTGTTTCTGCGGTTCGCGCCGCTGATAAATCAAAGCCGAGGCGTTTGCCTCGGCTTTGTGCTGCGTTTTTTCAATTGCCGCTTACGCGTTCAGCGCGGCGATGATGTTCGGGAGCTCCGCGTCGACGGCGTCGTTCTCGAGCTGGCAGGTGCCGGCGTTGCGGTGTCCGCCGCCGCCGTAGCGGAGGCAGAGTTCGCCGATGTCGACGTTTGAGCCCTTGTTGAATATCGACTTGCCGATCATTACCGCGGTGTTCTGCTTGCGGAAGCCCCACGCGACGTGGACGGAGATCTGAGTTTCCGGATAGAGCGCGTAGATCATGAAGCGGTTGCCGGCGTGGATTATCTCCTCGTCGCGCAGGTCGAGGACGACGACCTTGCCGTGCACCTTCGCGATGCGCTTAAGCTGCGCCTCGAAAAGCTCCGCCTGCTCGCGGTAAAGCTGCACGCGCTCCGCGACGTCCGGCAGCGCGAGTATCTCGTTTATGCCGTGGTTCATGCAGTAGCCGATGAGCTCCATCATCAGATCGTAGTTGGAGATGCGGAAGTCGCGGAATCTGCCGAGCCCGGTGCGGGGATCCATGATGAAATGCAGCAGCACCCAGCCCTCGGGATGAAGCACCTCGTCGAGCGTGAAGTCGGCGCTGTCGCCCTTGTCGACCGCCGTCATAAGCTCCTCGCTGATGCGCGGGAAGGCTTCTTTGCCGCCGTAGTAGTCGTAGACGACGCGCGCCGCGCTGCGGGCGTTCGGGTCTATGATCAGCTTGCCGCCGACCTCCTGCGCCTTCAGGCGGTCGATCTCCGACTCGTGATGGTCGAAGGCGATCGCGACGCGCGGATCGTAGGGCAGGTTGGTCGTGACGTCGTTTTCCGTCAGCTCGACCTTGCCGTCCTGCACGTCCTTCGGGTGCACGAACTTGATCTCGTCGATCATATCGAGCTCGCGGAGCATCATCGCGCAGGCGAGTCCGTCGAAGTCGCTGCGGGTAACAAGTCTCATTTTCTTATCCATAATAACCCTCCGAAACAGATTTGTTTACAAGTTGATTATAGCATTTTCCTCCCGCTTTTTCAATAGCGAAGTTGCCCGGACAGGCGATTTTATTCCCCGAGTCCGAAACAATATCAAAAAACGGTTGATAATTCGCGAAAAATCGTTATACTTAATATGTAAGTTTGTACGCAGGGAGGCGCGCGCTTTGAATAACGCTCACACCGGAAAAACCGCATATTTCGCGAGGAGGACGCTCGCGCTGCTGCTTGCGTTTTTATTCGCCGCCGCGCTCGCGCCGGCCGCCCGCGCCGATGATGCCGCGGCCGCGAAGCGTCTGCGGCTGACGGTTTCCGGCGGATACGCCGCGACGCCGAGCAAATTCCTCGCCGAGGGCGCGGACCCGCTGACCGACGGCTCCTACCGCACGGAAGCGCGCGTCTACGGAACCCTCTCGCTCTCCGCGCCGGCGAATATTGCGAACCTTTACATATCCTTCTCTGATACTCCGACCGAGTTCACGGTCACGGCCGGCGACCGGCGTCTGCGCTGCGTGCCGCAATACCTCGAAGTCTGCGTGGACGTTTCCGCGCTCGCCTCGAGCACGCTTTCGCTCGCGTTCATCGGCACGGTCAACGTCTGCGACGTGTACGCCTACGGCGAGGGCGAGCTGCCCGGCTTCGTTCAGCGGTGGGAGCCGCCGTGCGAGAAGGCGGATATCCTGCTCATCTCCGCGCACGCCGACGACGAGCATCTTTATTTCGCGGGGCTTCTCCCCTACTACGCGGGCGAGCTCGGCTGCGCCGTGCAGGTCGCGTACTTCACCGACCACGTCGCCGAGCCCTACCGCCGCCACGAGCTGCTGAACGGCCTCTGGACCGCGGGCGTGCGCAATTACCCCGTCATCGGCTCGGTGCCGGACGCCTTCTCCAACTCCGAAAAGGAGGCGCTGAAAAAGCTCTCCGCCGCCGGAATGTCACGCGACGACGCGCTGCTGCAGCAGGTGCGGCTGATACGCCGCTTCAAGCCGCAGGTCGTCGTAACGCACGACCTCGAAGGCGAATACGGGCACGGTCAGCACCGCCTCTGCGCCTCCACCGCTCTGGAAGCCGCCGGAATCGCCGCGAACGCGGAAAGCGATCCCGCGAGCGTTTCGCTCTACGGCGCGTGGGACGCGCCGAAGCTCTACCTGCACCTCTACCCCGAGAATCAGATCAATATGAACTGGGACTTCCCGCTCGACGCCTTCGGCGGCAAGACCGCATTTCAGGTCAGTCAGGACGGCTACGCCTGCCACCTGAGTCAGCGCGGACCTCGCTTCGACAACTGGATCTTCGGCGAGAAAAACGAGATAACGAAGGCGGCCGAGATCGCCGAATACTCCCCCTGCATTTACGGTCTGGCGCGGACGAACGTCGGCGCGGACGTGAATAAAAACGACTTCCTCGAGAACGTAATCACCTACGCGGAGCAGGAACGCCTCGCGGCCGAGGCCGAAGCCAAACGGCAGGAGGAGGAACGCGCCGCCGCTGAAGCCGAAGCGAAGGCTAAGGCCGACGAAGAAGCGAAAAAGCGGGCGGACGCGGACGCCGCCTCCGAAAGCGACGCCTCCCGCGCGCGCGGAATGAACGCGCTCGCCGTCGCCGCCGCCTGCCTGCTCGCGCTCTCCGTCGCCGCCTACGCGGCGCGCAGGGCGTTCGATAAAAAGCAAAGGAGCAAAACGAAATGAACGAAAACCTCTTCAAACGCAACGAGCTGCTCGCGCAGAAGGTTATAAAGGGGCTTGAGTCCCGCAACATGACCGGCTTCTACGCCGAAAGCAAGGAGGCCGCGCTCGCCAAGGCGCTCGAGCTCATCCCCGAGGGAAGCTCCGTCACTATGGGCGGCGGAATGAGCGTCCACGAGATCGGGCTCGTCGCCGCGCTGAAGGAGGGCCGCTACAACTTCATCGACCGTGAGAAGATGGACCGCCGCGCCGCGATGCTCGCCGCCTACGACGCGGACTTCTTCCTCTCGAGCGCGAACGCGATGACAGAGGACGGCGTCATAGTCAACATCGACGGCAACGCCAACCGCGTTTCCGCGATTGCCTACGGACCGAAGAAGGTGCTGATGATCGTCGGCATGAACAAGATCTGCCCCGACGTCGACTCCGCGATGAAGCGCGCCCGGAACGTCGCCGCGCCCGCGAACACGCAGCGCTTCGGCATCAACACCCCCTGCGCGAAGACCGGCGCCTGCGCGGACTGCAAGTCTCACGACACCATCTGCTGCCAGTTCCTCGTCACCCGCTACTCCCGCCACGACGGCAGGATAAACGTCATACTCGTCAACGACTCGCTCGGCTTCTGAGCCAAAGGAAGCAACCGATGAAATACATAGAAAACCAAACCTTCCCGCACGAACGCGACCTTTACGCCGCGGACGGCGTTCACCTGCTTTCCTGCGCCTTCGACGGCGAGGAGGACGGCGAATCCGCGCTCAAGCACGCGAAAAATATTACGGCGGAGAAGTGCTTTTTCAACCTGCGCTATCCGCTCTGGCACTGCGAGGACGTGCGGCTGCGCGAATGCGTGATGACGGATAAGTGCCGCGCCGCGCTCTGGTATACGCGCCGCGGCGTTATCGAAAACTGCGAGCTCGGCGGCATAAAGGCGCTGCGCGAATGCGACGAAATCGAAATATCCGCATCGGATATAGTTTCGCCCGAGTTCGGCTGGCGCTGCCGCGGAGTCGGTATGCGCGACTGCCGCGTCGAAAGCGAATACCTCTTCCTCGGGGCGGACGGCGTATCCTGGAGCGGCGTCGGCTTCAAGGGCAAGTATTCCTTCCAGTACGCGCGCGGCGTCGAAATCAGCAACTGCACGCTCGACACGAAGGACGCCTTCTGGCACGCCGAAAACGTTACCGTGCGCGACAGCGTTATCAACGGCGAATACCTCGGCTGGTACTCCGACGGGCTGACGCTGATAAACTGCCGCATAAACGGCACGCAGCCGCTCTGCTGCTGCACGAACCTCAAGCTGATAAACTGCGAAATGACCGGCGCCGACCTCGCGTTCGAATACTCCGACGTCGAAGCCGACCTGCGCGGAAACCTCGTCTCCGTCAAGAACCCCCGCGGCGGCCGCATAACCGCCGACCGCATAGGCGAGATCATACTGACCGAAGACAGCGTTTATCCGCCCCTCTGCGAAATCGCGCAGAGGAAGGCGTAAATCAATATCAAAGGATGATTCTTCAATGAAAAACCGTTTCAAAAAGACCGTTTCCGCGATCGTCGCGCTGCTCATGATCGCTGCGCTGCTGCCCGCGGGCTTCGCCGCCTCCGCGCTGGACGACGTTGACGACGACAAGTGCGGCGAAAACCTCACATGGTCGCTCGACGACGGAGTACTGACGATCAGCGGCTCCGGCGCGATGGACGACTTTATGTTCGGCGGCCCGTGGGGCTACTCGCCGACAGCCGTCGTCATCGAAGAAGGCGTCACGAGCATAGGCGAAAACGCCTTCTACCAGAATTCTTATCTTAATTCCGTCAGCATCCCGTCCACCGTCGCGGGCATCGGCGAAGACGCCTTCTATAAGTGCAGCGGCCTCGAAAGCATCACCGTCGCCTCCGGCAACAAAAACTACCGCTCCGCCGGCGGCTGCCTGATCGAAACGAAGACCGGCACGCTGCTGACCGCCGCGCAGGGCTTCACTATCCCCGACGACGGCAGCGTTACCGCGATCGCGGACGACGCTTTCGCATACTTCGAATGGCTGACCGATCCGTCGCTTCCCGACAGCATCACGAGCATAGGCGATTGCGCGTTCGACCGCACGGGCTTCCACGAAAACGACGACAACTGGAAGGACGGCGCGCTCTATCTCGGCAAGTGGCTTATCGATACCGAAACGAGCGATCTGCCCGACCCGTTCGAGATCAAGGCCGGCACCGTCGGACTCGCGTCAAAGAGCGTTATGTTTTACAAATACTCCGACGTCGTCCTGCCGGAAGGTCTGAAATACGTCGGCGCCTACGCCTTTCAGAGCGCGAAGCTGACCTCGCTGACGCTCCCCTCGAGCGTTGAAGTCATAGAAGAGTGGGCGTTCGGCTACTGCTCGAGGATAACCTCCGTCACCATCCCCGCCTCAGTCAGAGAGCTCGGCGAATACGCCTTCTACGCCTGCAACGCGCTCGGCGGCATAACCTTCAACGAAGGGCTGAAGAGCATAGGCAAATGCGCCTTCTACACGAGCGGAAACTACGGGAAGCCGACGATACCGTTCAGCGTGGGATTCATCGGACTCCACGCCTTCAACGAAGACACCACGCTGCGCGTATACGAATACTCCTACGCGCTGCGGCACGCGATCGAAAACGAGATAAGCTACGAGCTGCTGCCGCACGACCCGGTCGCGGTCAAGGGCGACTTCGACGGCGACGGCGAGATCTCCGTCGCGGACGCGCTCGCCGCGCTCCGCATCGCCGCGAAACTTGTCGCGGAAACGCCCGAGGCGGTGGAGACCGGCGACACGGACGGCGACGGACACGTCACCGTCGCGGACGCGCTCGCGATACTCCGCGTTGCGGCAAAGCTGATCGAATCTCTGTGAAAAAACTGCCCGCCGTTGACAAAAACGGCGGGCGGCGTTATAATATTACATAATAAAAATCGGGAGGAAAAACAATGGACGTTAAAGAAATCGAAAAAGCGATATCCTCGATAACCGGCAGCAGCACGAAGCTCGACGCCTTCAAGAAGGACCCCGTCGCCGCGGTAAAAAGCGTTGTCGGCGCAGTGCCGAAGGACGTTATCGACAAGATCGTCGACGGCGTCAAGGCGAAGATCGCCTCCGACAAGGTCTCCGGCGCTATCGACGCGGTCAAGGGACTGTTTTAAGTATCAGGTTATTAAAAAAGCACGCCTCGCGGCGTGCTTTTTTAATAACCTTTTTTATATTCTGCGCAGCTTCATCATGCCGTCGCCGAAGGGCAGCAGGCCGTTTTCGTCGAACGCCAGCTCGTCCCACGGGGACTGCTCTTCGCCGAAAAGCTCGCGGTGTTCGCCGGTGTTGTAGTAATACCTGCCGTCGACCGCCTTCCACTCCTTTTCGCCGCCGGCGGTGAACATACCGTCCTTGTAACCGGAGATCTCGCCCGCCTCGAGCGCGGCTTTTATCTTCTCCTCGAAGACTCCGGCGGGCAGCTTCATCCACTGCACGACCTTGTGATCCGCGGTGAACTCGACGCGGCCGCCGAAGACGCCGAGCGCTTCGCTCGCCTCGTCCTCATCCGCGCCGCGCGCTTTGAGGTCCGCCTCGACCGCTTCCCTGCCGAAAAGCCCGAAGTCGCCGCCGACCATAGTCATCGCCTCGGCGATCTCGTAGACGCCGACGATGCCGTCAAGCGCCCTGTCCGCTTCACTCGGCTCGATATCGCCGACGTCCTTCGGCTCGGTCACGACGCCGTCGGCGGTCTTTTTCAGCGCGACGGCGAGGAAGCCGAGCCCGAAAACGAGGTTGTCGCCCTGCTGCGAAAGCGTCTCCGCGCTCTTGCGGAAATCGCCCTCGGGGATATCCATAAACGCGCCGAGCGTGTAGTGATAATCACCCCAACCCGTCTGCTCCCACGTTCCGCGCTCCTCTTTGCCGGAGCCGGAATCGCGCATAACGACGGTGTGATCCTCGAAAAATTCGTAGGTCAGCGCGGTGAAATCCCTGCCGTCGTCGCTTTTGAACTCGGACGCGGGGATATGCGCTAGGTCGTTCGAGAACGCGTTGACTATGTAGTCCGGCCGCCACGTTCCGACGATGAATTTCAATCCTCTGCGGAGGTCCTGCTCGTCGAGCGTCATAATGTGTTCCGCCTTTCTTTTTTTATAATCAGTTTGCTATCTTGAAATGCGCGCCGGGGCTGTCCGCCGTCAGCGGCAGGAAGGTGTAGCCGTGCTCGAGCCCCCACTGGATTATCTTCTCGACCGCGTTGACGCTGAAGCCCTTTATGTCGTGCTGGAGCACGATGGAATACTTGCGCCCCTTGATGCCGTTGACGACGTTTTTGTAGACCTGCTCGGTGCTTGTCGTGCCGCCCGCGTCGCCGCTGGAAACGTTCCAGTCGAAGTATTTGTAGCCCTTCTCCTGCACCGCCTCGGCGAGCCGCGTCATTATGCCTGTGCAGTAGTGGCGGCTGACCGTGTTCGAGCTGCCGCCCGGGAAGCGCAGCAGAGTCGCGTATGAGCCGGTCTTTTCTTTTATTATCTCGTTCATCGCGTTGAAGTCCTTGAAATAGGCCTCTTCGCTCGCGTATATATCCTTATATTCGTGCGTCAGACTGTGGACGGCGACGGTGTGTCCCTCCGCCGCTTCGCGCGCGATAAGGTCGACGCGCCCCGTCTTGACGACGAAGAAGGTCGCCTTGACGTTGTATTTTTTCAGCACGTCGAGCAGTTTTTCGGTATATTTGCTCGGTCCGTCGTCGAAGGTCAGATAGATGACCTTTCCCGCGCCGTCGACCTCCGGCGAATCGTCGTCGCCGGGGACGGTGCCGTCCTTGCCGCGTATGATCACGGTGCGCTTAACGGTGGTTTCGTTGCCGTAGGAATCCCTGACGGTATAGCGCAGGTTGTAAAGCCCGGGGTTTTCGTTATCCACAGCGCCCTTGACCTCGACCTTGTCGGTCAGGTCTCCGTCGAGGTTATCCGCCGCGGTGTAGCCCGGCTCCTCGAACTTTCCCTCGCCGACGGTGAAGGTCACGCTCTTCTCGCCCTTCAGCGTTATCTCTGGCGGGACGGGGTCGTCGAAGGGTATCTCGCGCGTCGCGGTCGCGACGTTTCCGGCGGCGTCGGCGACGGTGTAGGTCGCAACGCTGCCCTCTATCGTGCGGACAACCTGCGCTGTGAGGTCTCCGTCGACCGCGTCGGAGGCGGAATAGCCCGCGTCGTCATACTCCGTGCCGGGCAGGACGTATTCGCGCTCCTCCGGCACGAGCGTTATGACCGGCGGCGTGGTATCCACGACGCTGACGACGCAGCGGCGTGTCTGCGAGCCGAGGAAGTATGAAACGCTCCACGTCACCTCGTATTCGCCCGGCTTCGTGAAATCGACCTCGCCTTCGCGCTCGACCTCGAGCGCGCGGCCGTCTTTGTCGAAGATATTTCCGCGCAGCTCGGCGGTGACGTCCGGCAGCTCGAATCCGCTGCCGCATTCGACGGTCAGCGTTTCTTCCTCCGGCAGTCCGGTGAACTCGACCTGTCTGTTATTCGCCAGATGCAGCGTCAGCGCCGCCGCCGCGATAAGAACGGCCGCGATCGCCGCGATAAGCGCCGCCTTCCGCGATCGCGGATTCCATTTTGACGGTTTGAAAAGCTTAAATCTCGTACTCATTCATCCATCCCCGCCGTTTCGACCTTCGCGGAGAAGCATACGGCTCCGTCGCGGACGAAGGCGAAAAAGCCCTGCCCGTCGGTAAGGACGGAGAACTCCGCTTCCGGCGGAAGCTCTTTGCTGTAATTCATTTCAAGCGCGGCTATGCGCTCGCCCTTCGGCAGATAGTCCGTAAGGATATCGACGTAGCGGGTGTTGTTCAGATGCCCGTACTGGTCGATATAGTGCGGGTAAACGACGCGCCTGCCGAGCTCGGTCATATTCTCCGGCGGCGTCAGCTTCGCCGGCGCGGGCGCGGTGACGGTGAACGCCTCGACCCGCGGCAGGTAGCTGTCGTCGTGACGCCCGGGACGGATGATGCGCTTCTTTTCGCTGTCCACCAGCGTCCAGTAGGAGTGCGCGTCGGCGAGCAGCTCTCCGCGCGCGTCCCGCAGCGCGTAGTAACGGACGAAGAAAAGCCCGTCGTAGCGCGGGGCGCAGGTCAGCGCGGTAACGACCTCCTCGTATTTCGGCAGGCGGTAAAACCGCACGTTGTTGCGGACGATAACGAGCATCTCGTGAAGCTCGTTCATAACGTAAAAACCGTGGTTCGCGCGCTCCATATGCTCCATACCGGTCTGCTGGAACTGCCGCAGGATATCGGTCTCGCGCATACGCTCGCCGACGGTTATCATATTGCTGTCCACGCGGAACTCGCGCGACACCATTGAGAGATCCATAATTGAGTTATCCTTTCGGGCGAAAACGCCGCCGTCGCCGGCGGCGTAAGCCGTGTTTCGGTATCAGCCGTTTATCTGCGCTTCGACGAGGGATTCGCCGCAGTACTTCTCGCGCAGGCGCGGCTTCTCGATCTTGCCGGTCGGGTTGCGCGGGACCTTGTCGAAAATCACCTTGCGCGGACGCTTGTAGCGCGGGAGCTCCGCGCAGAAGGCGTTTATCTCCTCCTCGTCGGCGGTCTCGCCCGGCTTCAGCTCGATTATCGCCGCGGCGATCTCGCCGAGGCGCTTGTCGGGAAGCCCGATGACCGCGACGTCCTTAATCTTGTTGTTGGCGCGCAGGAAGTCCTCGATCTGAACGGGATAGAGGTTCTCGCCGCCGGTGATGATGACGTCCTTCTTGCGGTCGACGAGGAAGATGAAGCCGTCCTCGTCCTCGCGCGCCATATCGCCGGTGAAGAGCCAGCCGTCGCGCAGGACCGCGTTCGTGGCGTCCTCGTCCTTGTAATAGCAGGTCATGACGCCGTCGCCCTTAACGCAGAGCTCGCCGACGTCGCCCTGTTTGACGGGCTCGCCGTGTTCGTCGACTATCTTTATCTGCCAGCCGTAGCCCGCCTTGCCGATCGCGCCGACCTTGTGGATGTTCTCCACGCCGAGGTGTACGCAGCCGGGGCCGATGGACTCCGAGAGGCCGTAGTTGGTGTCGTATTCATGATTCGGGAAGACCTTCTTCCAGCGGCGGATGAGGCTCGGCGGAACGGGCTGCGCTCCGATGTGCATGAGCCGCCACTGCGAAAGCTCGTATTTGCTCAGGTCGATCTCGCCGCGGTCGATCGCGTCGAGGATGTCCTGCGCCCACGGCACGAGCAGCCAGACGATCGTCGCCTTCTCGTCGCTGACAGCCTTGATGATCCATTCCGGCTTTATGCCGCGCAGGAGCACCGCCTTGCTGCCGGAGTAGAGGCTGCCGAACCAGTGCATCTTCGCGCCCGTGTGGTAAAGCGGCGGGATGCAGAGGAAGCAGTCGCCGCGCTGCTGGCCGTGGTGGTTCTGCTCGACCTTCGCGGAGTGTGTCAGCGAAGCGTGCTTGTGCAGTATCGCCTTCGGGAAGCCGGTGGTGCCGCTTGAGAAGTATATCGCGGCGAAATCATCGTCCGTCAGCTTCACGTCCGGCTTCGCCGCCGGCATATCCTTGACCAGATGCGAATACGGCTCCGCGAAGCCGGGGCATCCGTCGCCGACGAAGATGAAGTCCTTTATGCGCGGGATGTGCTCGCAGATGCTCTCCAGACGGCCGATGAACTCGCTGCCGAAAACGATGGCGTCGCAGTCGGCGAGCTCAACGCAGTATTTAATCTCGTCCGCGGTGTAGCGGAAATTCAGCGGCACGGCGATGCTCCCCGCCTTGAGTATGCCGAAGTAGACGGGCAGCCATTCGAGGCAGTTCATCAGCAGGATGGCGATCTTCGCGCCCTGCAGACCGCGCTCGATGATGAGGTTGGCGAAGCGGTTGGCGTGTTCGTCGAACTCGCGCCATGTCATCTCGCGGCGGTAGCTCTCGGCGGTCGGGTTCTCTACCAGCTCGTATTCGCGCCAAGTGACGCGCTTTTCGCGCAGCTCCGGGTTTATCTCGACGAGCGCGACCTCGTCGCCGTAGAGCGCGGCGTTTCTTTCAAGCAGTTCGGTAATGGGCATTTTTATCAAACCTTTCGGCGGACGGAGAGTCCGCGTATTTTTATAATTGCGAAAGCGCGTCGGAAACGACGCTTTCGAGTTCGGAGTAAGTTTCCACGAGGCTGCCGCGGCGGCGAAGCTCAGCGGCGCCGCGCATTCCGCGCAGGTACCAGCCCGCGTGGGTGCGCGCCTGACGCAGCGCGAGGAACTCGCCCTTCTGCTCAACGGCGAGCCGCGTCTGGCGCAGAAAAAGCTCCAACCGCTCGGCGTCCGACGCGGGCGCTCCGCCCGCGATCTCACGGAATATCAGCGGATTGCCGAGCGCTCCGCGCGCGACCATTACGGCGGCGCAGCCGGTGCGCGCGAACATTTCCGCGCAGTCGGCGGCGGAGTTCACCCCGCCGTTGCCGACGACGAATACGCCGTCTTCGGCGGCGCATGCCGCTATCGTTTCAAAATCGACCGGCGCGGAGTAGCCGCCCGCGCGGGTGCGTCCGTGGACGGCGACGGCGGCGACGCCGCATTCGCGCGCCATGCGGACGTATTCGGGAGCGACTACGTGTTCGCCGTCCCAGCCGGTGCGTATCTTTACGCTGACGGGCAGCGGCGACGCTTTGACCGCCGCTTCCATTATCCTGCCCGCGAGGGCCGGATCGCGCAGCAGCGCGGAGCCGTCTCCGCCTCCGGTGACCTTCGGCACGGGGCAGCCCATATTCAGATCGATGAAGTCGGGCGCGTATTCGGCGGCGCGTTTCACGCCCTCCGCGATTATCTCCGGCTCTGAGCCGAAAAGCTGTATGCCGCAGGGACGCTCGGCGTCCCTTATGAACATCAGTCCGGCGGTGCTTTTGTCCCCGTAGTGCAGCGCCTTCGCGGAGACCATCTCCGTCACGGCGCAGGCGGCGCCCGATTCGGCGCAGACGGTGCGGAAGGCGGAATCGCCCACCCCCGCCATCGGCGCGAGCACGGCCCTGCCGCGCAGGGACTCAAAGCTGAACACGGTTATTTACCGAGCACCAGCGCCTCGCATTCGCGGGCGATGGCGAGCTCTTCGTTGGTGGGTATGATGAAGGTGCGGACGGTCGCGCCCTCGGCGGAAATATCTATCTCCCTGCCGCGGACGGCGTTCTTCTCCGGGTCAATCTTTATGCCGAGGAACTCGAGCCCCTCGCAGACTCCGGCGCGGCAGGAAGCGTCGTTCTCGCCGATGCCGGCGGTGAAGACGACGGCGTCGATACCGCCCATCGCGGCGGCGTAGGCGCCTATGTACTTCTTGACCTGGTATCTGAACTCGTCAAGCACGAGGCGGGCGCGGTCGTTGCCGTCCTCGACGGCGGAGTGCAGGTCGCGCGAGTCGCTGGAAACGCCGGAAAGCCCGAGGAAGCCGGACTCCTTGTTGCAGAGGCGGACCATATCGGCGGGAGACTTGTTCTCCTTCTCCATTACTCTGAATATCGCCATCGGGTCGATGTCGCCGGTGCGGGTGCCCATGATGACGCCGCCGAGCGGAGTGAAGCTCATGGAGGTGTCGACGGACTTGCCGCCGTCGACCGCGGTTATCGAGGAGCCGTTGCCGAGGTGGCAGGTGACTATCTTCAGCTCGGAAATATCACGTCCCATCAGCTCGGCGCAGCGGCCGGCGACGTACTTGTGGCTCGTGCCGTGCGCGCCGTAGCGGCGGATGGCGTACTTCTCGTAGTATTCGTAGGGCAGGCCCAGCATGTAGGCGTAGTCGGGCATCGTCTGGTGGAAGGAGGTGTCGAACACCGCGACCATCGGCTTGTCGCCGAAGCACTTGCGGCACGCCCACATTCCCTGCGCGGCGGCGTAGTTGTGAAGCGGCGCGATCTCGCCGAGGTCGTAGATGCGCTGGATCTTCTCGTCGTCGAGGATGACGGGCTTCGGGAAAACCTCCGCGCCCTGAACGACGCGGTGCGCGATCGCGTCGATCTCACCGGGGTCGGAGATGACGCCGTATTCGCTGCCGGTAAGCAGCTCGATGACGGCTTCCATCGCCTGCTCGTGATTCGCCATCACTCTGTCGGCTTCGTAAACTCTGCCGTCGGAGGCGGTGTGCTTGAGGTGTCCGCCGATGCCGATGCGTTCGCAGAGGCCCTTAGCGGAGACGCTGCCGTCCTCCATGTTGATAAGCTGATATTTCAGGGATGAGCTGCCGGTGTTGACTACCAGAATAAGCATTTTATCTTTCTCCTGTTCATTTTTCCGCTTTCGCGAAATTTTTTTCATACTTTACTATTGTAACTCAAATTGAAATAGTTTACAATAGTAAAAGATAAAAAAACTGCGCCGAAACCGGCGATTTTTCGGGAGACGCCAATGATAACGGGAATCATAGCGGAATACGATCCTTTCCACAAGGGGCACGCGTTCCTCGCCGCGAAGGCGCGGGAGGCGGGAGCCGGCTGCGTCGCCGCCGTCATGAGCGGCAACGTCACGCAGCGGGGCGAGTTCGCCTGCTTCGGCAAGCGCGAACGCGTCCGCGCCGCGCTGGAATGCGGGATAGACCTCTGCATCGAGCTGCCCGCGCCGTGGGCGTGCGCCTCCGCCGCGGACTTCGCGCGGGGCGGCGTTTCGCTGCTGCGCGCGTGCGGCGCGGACACGCTGCTTTTCGGCAGCGAAAGCGGCGACGCGGACGCGCTCAAACGCGCCGCCGAAGCGGTGCGCCGCGCCGACGGCGAGGCCGTCAGGAGCGCGGTAAGGCGCGGGCTGACCTACCCCGACGCGCTCGCGGAGAGCGTCGGCGGTGAGGCCGCTTCCCTGCTCGCAGGGCCGAACAACCTGCTCGGGATCGAATATATCAACGCCGCCGCGGAGCTCGCGCCGGATATGAGTATAACCACCGTCAGGCGCGCCGGCGCCGGACACGGCGAAGGAGAAAACGGCTGCTTCGCTTCCGCCGGCTTCATACGCGGAAAAGCGCGCGAGGGAAAGGACTTCGCCCGCCTGCTCCCCGACGGCTGCGCGGAGATCTTCGCCGACTCGCCGGTCTCCGACCCCGCCGCCGCCGACCGCACGCTGCTGCACCTGCTTCGCGGAATGAGCGCGGAGGATATCGCCGAGATCGACGGCGTGACCGAGGGGCTGGAAAACCGCGTAGTGAAAGCCGCCGCCGGGGCGGAACGCTTCGCCGACGTCGCGGCGCTGGTCAAGTCCAAGCGCTACACGCTGGCGCGTATACGCCGCCTACTGCTGCGCTGTCTGATCGGGATAAAGCGCGGGACGCTCCCGCCGCTGCCGCCCTACGTCCGCGTGCTCGGGCTGAACGGGCGCGGCGCGCAGGCGCTGAACGCGATAAAGAAGACCGTTCCGCTGCTGACGAAGCCCGCGGACTTCGATAAGCTCGACGCCGACGGGCGGACGGTTTTCGCGTATGAGCTGAAAGCCGCGGATCTCTACGCGCTGACGCTCCCGCCCGCCCCCGCCGGCGCGGAGATGCGCTACACGCCCGTGGTGGTGAAATAGCGTTCGCGAAGCGAACTCTTAACTGACGCGAAGCGTCATCAAAGTTCAAAACTCATAACTAAAAGAAACCCCCGCCCTTTCGGACGGGGGTTCAGTTTAGAGTTTAGAGCTATAATCGCCCTTCGGGCGAGTTATGAGTTTGTGCGCGTGAGGTGTGGGATCCCTCGCTTCGCTCGGGATGACAGGCGCCGCCGCGCGGCTACACCTCATCCGTCAGCGCCAAAGGCGCTGCCACCTTCCCCTCAAGGGGAAGGCTTGTTACGCTTCTGCGTAACTGCGCGCCTTACAGCGCTACGTTCTCGATGACGAGCACGCCGTCGTAGCCGACGGTGCCGACGTAGTTGACGGGCTCGCCGTCGATGAAGAACCAGACGCTCACGGTCTGGCCCGCGAGCTTCGCGCCGACGTAGGACGTGACGGTGACGGCGCCGTTATAGGCCTCGTCCGCCGCTTCGCCGCCGATCGTGAAGACGATGGTCTTCAGCAGCACGAGCCTGGTCATTCCGCTGTCGTCCTTCTTGGAGGCGCGGAGCAGCGCGAGGTACGCGCTCTGCGAATAGGCTATGTCGGTCAGCTCGATCTCGACGTTCTGCGCGAACTCGGCGTCGAAGGTCAGGCCGCTCGCGGTATCCTCGATCGACTGCGGCTCGAAGGGCGCGGGATCGACGACGACGGCGAGGCGGGTCGTGAAGCCCTCGTACAGATCGGCGTAGATGCCGGTCGGGGTGAAGGTCAGCTCGAAGGAGCTGCCGCTCTGCGCGGAGGTCGGCTGCGCGGCGGGAGTTGCCCACGCCCAGACGCCTTCGATATCGCCGGTGTCGCCGCCGGTCAGGGTCGCTTCCGCGAGAGTCTGCGGATACGTGACGTGAGCGGCGGTCGGGAGCGTATAGTTTTTGATAACGCCCTTGCCGATAAGGCCGGTGAAGTCGCTCGTGACGGCGTCGTTCGCCTCGGCGCTGTAAAGTTCCGCGCGGACGGACTTGCCGATCTCGGCGGCGGTCAGCGTGTAGGTCTCGCCGGTGCCGAGCAGGTCGCCGTCTTCGTTATACCATCTGACGACCGCGTCGGTGATGAAGGCCGGGACGTCGATCGCGGCGGCGGTCAGCGTTTCGCCGTACTTCTCGACGCCGCTGATCGTGATCTGCGTGTTGGCGTCGAAGACGAAGAGCGCCTTGTAATCCGCTTCCGCGCCGAGCAGCGTCGTGTAGTTGGTGACGAGCGTCTGCTGCTCGGGAGTCAGAGCGTTGTAGCCCGCTCTCGCGGCGTCGATCTTCGCCTTCTGATCGGCGAGGACTTCGGTCACGGGACCGATGGCGTCGATCGCCGCGATGACCGCGTCGAGCGCCTCGTCGTGAGCGACGACCACGGTAACAAGCACCGCGTCGGTGTCGTTATGGTTCGCGTCGCCCGCGACCTTGTACCAGACGTAATAGGTATCGGGGTCGGTCGCCTCGGGGATGGAATCGCCGAAGGTTCCGGGCGCCGCGGCGGTGCCGAGCGCGTACTGCATCGTGCCGCCGACGGCTTCGCCGGTGACGGCCAGGAGCGCGTGGGCGGTTCCGTCGAAGGTCCATTCGATCGCGGTGACGGTCGCGGCGGAGGAGGCCGCCTTGCCGACGGAAACGGTCACGTTGACGTGCTCGACGACGTTGTAGTTATCGGTATCGTTCGGGGTGAACTTCGCCTTGAAGACGTTGCTGCCGGCGTTGCCGACGGGGGTCGTCAGGTCGGCTTCCCAGGTCCAGCCGTCGGGCAGCGAAACGCTGCTGAGCGCGTCGCCGTAGGTAGCGGTCAGACCTGTAGGCGCAGTGTATGTCGGGTCAGCCTTTGCTACCGTGAACTTCCAGCTTGAATCATACAGAACAGCAGAAGCTGCGTAGTAGTTGTCGCCTTCGTTTACCGTAATTCCAACATAGTAGGTGCCAGCGTTTTTCGCATAATCAACCTCGTTTGTGCGTGCTGCATCGCTGTAATACCTCACTGTCGCGTCGCCCATGCCGTCAACGCCGTCCTGAGGAATAACAGTAGCCATTTTGTTATTTCCGTTATAATTCAGATTATCCGGTTCGCTGAAAATAAAGTCATTGGCGGTCGGGTTTGCCTTCGCGATCGTGTATACAACGTAAGCGGTCGCGTTTTGAATCTTGATCTCCGCCCAGTAGGTGCCCGCGCCGGCGGGCGAGGGGAGCGGCAGGCCGTCCTTCAGAATTTCCATGCCGTCTATCTTGGTATTGTAATACTGAATGGCATTCTCGGAAACCGAAAGACCGGTGGCGGCGTTGAACGCGTCAACTCCCTCAAGCGTCGCGCTCGCGCTCTCGGCGCCGCCGTAGGTGGTCAGCGCGGGAGCATGGATGACTATGAACGCGCCGTTGGAATGATATTCACAGCCATTGTGTGAGCACGTGGCGATGATAGTTTCGTTCAATCCCGCATAGCTGAAGTCGTGTCCCGTCGCGGGCGACGTTTCAACGTTTGGTTTTGTCTGCGTGGTAAATCCGTCTTTGGTGAAGGTCGCCGTATAGGTCGCGAGTTCCGCAGTCGTGCAGGTCGCCGCAGCGGTTACCTGGCTTGTGGTGTCAACGGTCTCGGAAACTTGTTTTCCGCAGATTACGCAGCTGTGCGACGCCGTCACCGTGCTGTTGTCACCGCTCCAGGTGTAAGTCGCTTCGCCCCACGTATGGTTCTGATGATCCGATTCCGCGTTGCATCTGCTGCAGTGCCTCCAATGTTCGGTTTCGTTGGAGCTGTACGGCACGTTTTCGTAGTTGTGTCCGAGCGCCGGTCCCGTTTGAACGCCGGATTTTACTTGCTGGACAAATCCGTCTTTGGTGAAGTTCGCAGTATAGGTCGTGCGTTCCGGCTCCGTGCAGTTCGCCCCGCTTACCGAGGCGGTGGTGTTAACGGTCTCGGAAACTTGTTTTCCGCACTGTGTGCAGCCGTGCGACGCCGTCACCGTGCTGTTGTTATCACCCCAAACGTAGAGCGCGCTGCCCCACGTATGGTTCTGTTTCTCCGAATCCTCGCTGCATCTGGCGCAAACTTTCCAATGCTGGGTATCGTCGGAGCTGTACGCCACGTTTTCGTAGTTGTGTCCGAGAGCCTGGATGACCCAACTGTTTTCCGCGATCTCGGTCTCGCCGTTCTCGTCGGAGAAATACTTGTTGCAGTCCTGGCAGTACCAGTAAGCGCTGTTGCCCGCGATCGTGCAGCCCGCATCCTCCGCAGCGTGAGGAGTCAGACTGTGCACG
Organism: Clostridia bacterium; assembly: GCA_017620395.1. Taxonomy (NCBI): domain Bacteria; kingdom Bacillati; phylum Bacillota; class Clostridia; species Clostridia bacterium. Next base: position 38,245 of record JAFZQJ010000032.1, read on the forward strand.
TGGGCGGGCGCGGCGGCTTTCGAGCAGACGTATACGACATCGCTACCGGAGTTATAATAATCCTTTATTACAGCAAGGTCAGCGTCAAAATCCGATTGAATAGTGAGTTTGAATACGTCTTTGTCCGTACACTCATCCGTAAAGAAAGCTATCATGCGAGCACTGCCGCTGACGATATAAACGATGTCAATATACTTTGAAGGGGCAACGCCGTTGGTGACGGCGTCCCAGTTGTCGTAAACCCACGCCTTCGCCTCATCAAAGGTGCATTCGCCGATGCTGTCGGCAGCGACCTGATCCCCGTCCGTTACAATTGTGAAGCTGACGGCCGGCGCGGCGGCTTTCGAGCAGATGTATACGACATCGGCACCGTAGTTATAATAATTCTTTATTGCAGCAAGGTCAGCGTTTGAATCCGATTGAATATCGGCTTGGAATACGTCTTTGTTCGTACAATCAGCCGTAGAGAAACCTATCAAGCGAGCACTGCCGTTGACGATATAAAGGATGTCAATATACTTTGTAGAGTCAACGCCGTTGGTGACGGCGTCCCAGTTGTCGTAAACCCACGCCTTCGCCTCATCAAAGGTGCATTCGCCGATGTTGTCAGCGGCGATCTGGTCCGCGTTCGTTACAATTGTGAAGGTAACGGCCGGCGCGGCGGTCGGTGTGCAGAGCCAAACGTCGTCGGAATAATTATAGCACAGCGTCAAATCATCAATACCGACTGCCGTCGCCGCAGACGCCGGCTTGGTCTCAAACTCATCTTTCCCGAGCTCCGGGTAGAAATTGAAAGCTTTTAAGTCGGCCCCGTCATAGTATGCAAACCAAAAGCTTGCGGCCGTAGTGCTCGCAACGGTGTTCCAGTTCGCGAGGGCCCACGCTTTCGCGTCGTCAAAGGTGCAGGCGCCGATGTTGTCGGCCGTGATATCGCTCGCGTCGGTCACCTTCGTGAAGGAAACGGTGGAAGTCGCGGGCGCGGCAGCGGGTGTGCAAATGAAAACAGAGTGACCGTCAGCAAACCAACCTTGTAAGTCACTGATTGAGGTCGTATCAGTAAGATTATCGAAATACTGCAGAAAACTTTGTTCATCTATACCTTGATACACGTGCACATAATACAATTCGCCGGTGTTTGAATAGAAAGCGATCTCTGCATGAAAAGAGTTCTCGAGTAAATCACCCCAGTTTGCAAGCGCCCATGCCTTCGCTTCATCAGCTGTGCATGTGCCGATGTTTTCAGCGGTAATCTGGCTTGCGTCGGTTACCTTTGTGAAGGAAACAGTGTCCGCGCTCGCTATCAGGCCTATGCCCGGCATGAGCGACAGGAGCATCGCGACGCTGAGCAGGACGCTCAGCAGTTTTTTCCAACTTTTGTTTATCATAATTCTACCTCCCTGCCTCGCGGCAGTTAAAATTCGTCTTTACGACGGTTTTTTGACGTGATTATGCCTTTTTGACTTTTAGGTCATAAACAGATAATTTATTGTATCACGCCCTTTGCAAAAACGCAAGAGCGAATGAGGGGTTTTTTTGGGATTTTTACATATTTTATTATCGGGAGGAGGGCGGCGGCGAGGTGCCGGCGCAAACTCTTAACTCGCGCGAAGCGCGATCATAACTCTAAACTCTAAACTCTAAACTCTGAACTCTAAACTCAAAAACCCCGTCCGGATCGGACGGGGTTTTCTTTGAGTTATGAGTTTAGAACTATGATGACGCCTGCGGCGTCAGTTATGAGTTCGCTTCGCGAACGTTGGCCGCGATCACCGCCGCGGCACAGCCGCCGCAAACTCTTAACTCGCGCGAAGCGCGATCATAACTCTAAACTCTAAACTCAAAACCCCGTCCGAGATTTCGGACGGGGTTTTCTCTCCCTCCGTCACTCGCGGGCTTCGCCCGCGAGCGCCACCTCCCTCCCAGAGGGAGGCAAGGCCGCGCACGGCGCGGGCGGTTTGTCATCCTGAGCGGAGCAACCGAAGGTTGCGCAGTCGAAGGATCTCACGCAGCGCAGCGGTCGTTCTGTCATCCTGAGCGGAGTAACGCGTCAGCGTTACGAAGTCGAAGGATCTTGAAGGTAACGGTATTATATAAGAAAAAGTGTGTATTCGGATTTGAGGGTCATCCCCTGCTCCGAATACACACTTTGTTTTTTTACACAGCCTCGTCTTTAAGATCCTTCGACTTCGCGGCGTTCCGCCGCTCCGCTCAGGATGACAAAGGACAACGCGAGATCCTTTGACTTCGCGGGCTGCGCCCGCTTCGCTCAGGATGACACCCCCTACGAGTTGGCCGCGATCACCGCCGCGGCGACGGCGTCGGCGACGCCGGGGAAAAAGACGTCGGGGATTATCTTCGCCGGCGAAAGCTCCGAATCCGGAACGAGCGCGGCGAGGGCGCGCGCGGCGGCGTGCTTCATCGGCTCGGTTATCGCCCTGGCGCGGCATTTCAGCGCGCCCTTGAATATGCCCGGGAACGCGAGCAGGTTGTTTATCTGGTTCGGGTAGTCGCTGCGCCCCGTGCCGACGACGGCGGCTCCGGCGGCGAGGGCTTCCTCAGGCGTTATCTCGGGAGTCGGATTCGCCATAGCGAAGATTATCGGCTTATTCATCGACGCGACCATTCCGCCGGTCAGCACCTTACCGACCGAAACGCCGACGAAGGCGTCCGCGCCGCGAACGGCGTCCGCGAGCGAGCCGCGTATGCCGCTTTGGTTGACCGTCAGCGCAAGCTCGCGCTGCGCGGGGTTTATATCGCCCTCGGGATCGAGGACGCCGCCGATATCGCAGACCGTCAGCTCGCCGAAGCCGATATCGCGCAGGAGCTTCGACACCGCGATACCCGCGCTGCCCGCGCCGTTGACGACGACGCGCATTTCCTCCGGCTTCCTGCCCGTGACCTTGGCGGCGTTCAGCATCGCGGCGGCGACGACTATCGCCGTGCCGTGCTGGTCGTCATGGAAGACGGGCACGTCGCAGAGCTCCTTCAGCCGCGCTTCTATCTCGAAGCAGCGGGGCGCGGAGATGTCCTCGAGGTTGATGCCGCCGAAGGACTTGCTGATCAGATGCACGGTGCGGATTATCTCCTCCGTGTCGCGGCTGTCGACGCAGATAGGCACCGCGTCGACTCCGCCGAAGCGCTTGAAAAGCGCGCACTTGCCCTCCATGACGGGCATGCCGGCGGCGGCTCCTACGTCGCCGAGGCCGAGCACCGCCGAGCCGTCCGTCACGACGGCGACGACGTTCCCGCGCCGCGTGAGCGTGAAGCTTTTCGCATAGTCGGCTTCGATCTCCTTGCAGGGGCGGGCGACGCCCGGCGTGTAGGCGAGCGAGAGGTCCTCGCGCGTTTCGAGCGGAGCGCGGACCGAGATTTCGATTTTTCCGCCCAGCTCTTCGTGCAGGGCGAGCGATTTTTCGTATACGTCCATGGTTTTTTCCTTTTGGTTTGATGTGGTGTGGAAGCGCGGTTGGGCTTCCCCTTGAGGGGAAGCTGTCGAAAAGGGCGCAGCCCTTTGAGACTGATGAAGTGTAAAAATCGGTCGTACACGCCTGCGCCGACCGCTTACGCTACCGGCGCGCAGGCGATTGATAATCGCCCCTACGATCCGCGCACGGCGCGGGGACACCTCATCCGTCTTGCCGCTTCGCGGCAATCCACCTTCCCCTCGAGGGGAAGGCTTGCTACAGCTTCATTATTTCGTCATACTTGTCCGCGTCCATCAGGCCGGCGCCGACGACGGCTTCTCGGAGGGTGATATTTTCCTCAAGCGCACGCTTGGCGGCGGCCGCCGCGGCGTCGTAGCCGATGACGGGCGTCAGGCGCGTGACCGTCATGAGCGAGCGCTCGAGGTATTCGCGCATCACGGCTTCGTCCGCGGTCAGACCCGCGAGGCAGTTATCCGTGAAGGAGGTCATCGCGTCGGTCAGCAGGTAGACCGAGCGCAGGAAACGGAAGGCGATCAGCGGCATGCAGACGTTCAGCTCGAGGACGCCGGCGGCGCAGGCGCCGGTCAGCGCCGCGTCGTTGCCGAAGACCTCGTGGCAGACCATTATCAGCGCCTCGCACTGCGTCGGGTTGACCTTGCCGGGCATTATCGAGCTGCCCGGCTCGTTGGCGGGGAGCTTCAGCTCGCCGATGCCGCAGCGCGGGCCGCTGCCGAGCAGACGGACGTCCGAAGCGAGCTTGTGCAGGTCGGCGGCGAGCGTCTTCAGCGCGCCGTGCGCGGCGAGGACGGCGTTCTTTGAGCCGAGGCCGGCGAATTTGTTTTCGCAGGGATAAAACTCCGTCGCGCAGGCCTCCGTCATGAAGGCGCAGACCGCTTCGTCGAAGCCGTCGGGGCAGTTGAGCCCGTTGCCGACGGCGGTGCCGCCTATCGGCAGAGCGCGGAGCTTGTGAAGCGAAAGCTGCACGCCGTCGATATCCGATTCGATCGCGGCGCGCCAGCCGCTGAGCTCCTGCCCGAAGGTCATCGGCACGGCGTCCTGCATGTGAGTGCGCGCGACCTTGGGGGTTTCGGCGTAGCGTTCCTCAAGCGCGGAAAGCGCTTTGACGAGCTTCTCCGCGGCGGGAAGGAGCAGCCCCTCCAGCGTCAGCACCGCGGAAACGGAGATCGCCGAGGGGAAGGTATCGTTAGAGCTCTGCGACATATTCACGTGGTCGTTGGGGTGGATCTTCAGCTCCGGATGAAGCTGCATCGCGCGGTTGGCGACGACCTCGTTGACGTTCATATTCGTCTGCGTGCCGCTGCCCGTCTGCCAGACGGAGAGCGGGAAATGCGCGTCCAGCTTGCCGGTGAAGACCTCGGCACACGCCTCGGAGATCGCGGCGCGGCGCGCTTCGTCAAGCTTGCCGAGATCGCGGTTCGCCGTCGCCGTCGCCTGTTTCAGCATCGCGAGCGCGTGGACGATCACCGACGGCATAAGGTCGCCTCCGATGCGGAAGTTTTTGAGGCTCCGCGCCGTCTGCGCTCCCCAGAGCTTGTCGGCGGGGACCTTCATCTCCCCCATCGAGTCCTTTTCGATACGGTAGTTCTCTTCCATTTCGTTACCTCAGAAAATCGTTCTGTCCCAATACTTGCGGTCGAGACAGCGGTATTGAAGCGCCTCCGCGACGTGCTCCTCGCGGATGCCGTCCTCGGCGGCGAGGTCGGCGATCGTGCGCGCGACGCGCAGGACCTTGTCGTAGGCGCGGGCGGAAAGCGACATCTTCTCGAACGAGCGGCGCAGCAGCTCGGCCGCGCTGTCCGATATCGCGCAGAGCTTCTTCGTCTTGCCGCCGGAGAGGCGGGCGTTGCAGGAAACGCCGATATCCGCGTAGCGTTCCTCCTGCCGCTTGCGCGCGGCGGCGACGCGGGCGCGGACGGCTTCGCTGCTCTCGGCGGGCGCTTCGCTGCGCAGGTCGTTGAATTCAAGCGGCTCGGTCTCGACGTGGATGTCCATTCGGTCGAGCAGCGGGCCGGATATTTTCGACAGGTATTTGTGGATCTGCCCGGGCGAGCAGGTGCAGCGCTTCTTCGGGTTGCCGAAGTTGCCGCACGGGCAGGGGTTCATCGCGCAGACGAGGATCATTTCGCAGGGGAAGGTCATGCTCCCGACCGCGCGGGTTATGGTGATGCTGCCGTTCTCAAGCGGCTGGCGGAGCGCCTCGAGCGTATCGCGCGGGTATTCCGGCAGCTCGTCGAGGAACATCACGCCGTTGTGCGCCAGCGAAAGCTCGCCGGGGCGCGGATTGTGGGTGCCGCCCGTCATGCCGATCTTGCTCATCGTGTGGTGAGGCGCGCGGAACGGGCGCGAAAGCATCGTAGGCACTCCCTCGGGGAGCAGGCCGGCGATGGAGTATATTTTGGTCGTCTGCAGGGATTCCGCCGTAGTCATCGGCGGCATGATCGTCGGCAGACGCTGGGCGAGCATGCTTTTGCCCGTGCCGGGAGGGCCGACCATGAGCAGATTGTGGCCGCCGGCGGCGGCTATTTCAAGCGCGCGGCGGGCGACGGGCTGGCCCTTTACGTCCGCCATGTCGCAGGCGTAGGTCTGCTCCGCGACGGGGAAGTTCATTTCGGTGACGGGAGTCAGCTTCGCGCCGCCGTTAAGGTGTTCGACGAGCTCGGTCACGTCGCGGACGGGGTAGATCTCCACGTCCTTCGCCACCGACGCTTCGGCGGCGTTGTCGTATGGGATGAAAAGGCGCTTTATCCCGAACTGCGCCGCGCCGACCGCTATCGGCAGCACGCCGTTGACGCGGCGCACCTCCCCGTCGAGCGAAAGCTCGCCGACGAAGGCGGCGTCCGAAATATCGGCGCGGAGCTGTTCCGTTGCGAAAAGGATGCCGACGAAGACGGGCAGGTCGTACATCGCGCCCTCTTTTTTGCGGTCCGCGGGGGCGAGATTCACGACTATGTGGCTGACCGGGAAGATAAAGCCGCGGTTCTTTATGCAGGAGCGCACGCGGTCGCGCGATTCGCGCACCGCCGTATCCGGCAGGCCGACCACGTCGAAGCCGGGCAGACCGCCGGAGATATCTATCTCCGCCTCCACCTTGTAGGCGTCGAGGCCGAAAAGTCCGAAGGAGTTTATTCTTGCGAACATATTTTCCCTCCCGTTGTTTTATTTCGTCTTTCGCGGGGCAGAATGAATGCAGAAAGGGGCGATAGTATGGCGCACCGCACCGACCTTGCCGCGGAGGCGCGGACGGAACACGGAGAACTCGACGGAGTCGAGGTCAGAACGCGCACGGCGGAGGACGTTACCGTGACGGAGACGGTCATTTCAACCGCCGAGGCGGGCGAAAAGCTCGGCAAATCGCCGGGCAGATACGTTACCATAGAGCTCTCCGGTCTGAAAACCGGAGATATCGACGAGGAGGACGCGGGGCGGCTCATCGCCGAGGAGCTGAAGCCGATGCTCCGCGAGGGCGGCGCGCTCGTCGCCGGACTCGGCAACCGCCGCGTGACTCCCGACGCGCTCGGCCCGCGCGCCGCGGACGGCGTTCTCGCGACGCGGCATATCGCCGCGGCGCTCAAGGAGTTCGCCGGCATCGAAAACACCCGTCCGGTCAGCGTTATCGCGACCGACGTGCTCGGGCGCACCGGAGTGGAAACGCTGGAGCTGCTGCGCGGCGCGGTCGGCGAGGTCAAGCCCTCTCTCGTCATCGCCGTGGACGCGCTCGCCTCGCTATCGACCGAGCGGCTCGGCACGACTGTGCAGATATGCGACGCGGGCATCTCCCCCGGTTCGGGCGTAGGAAACAGGCGGGCGGAGCTTTCGGAAAAGACGCTCGGCGTGCCCGTGATCGCCGTCGGCGTGCCGACGGTGGTCGACGCCGCGACGGTGGCGGAGGACTACTCCGGCGGGTACTTTCAGAAGCACGGGTTTTTCGTCACGCCGCGCGAGGTGGACGCGCTCGTCGACACGGCGGCGCGGATCGTTTCGCGCGGGATAAACGAGGCGCTCAATCCGCAGCTGCCGATCGAGGACATCATGCACGCGCTCGCCTGAGCTCGCGCATGTAATGAATACTGAAGACTTAAAAGTGAATAATGAATAATTAAGGAGCAAATCGCGCCCGTCGGACGCGATTTGAATTTTTAATTGCAAGTCCGTAATATACGCCGGTAAAAGCGAGGGATTTTCGGATGATTTGCGGCGCGGAAGGAATGAGGTTGGCAAAGCGCAAAGGGCCGAAAAGACCCGCTTTTGTCACTTTATTACGTCGCAGCCCATGTACTTACGCAAGACTTCCGGCACGACCACGCTGCCGTCTTCCTGCTGGAAGTTCTCGAGTATCGCGGCGGTGGTCCTGCCGACGGCGAGGCCGCTGCCGTTGAGGGTGTGGACGAGCTCCGCCTTGCCCTTTATATCGCGCTTGAAGCGGATGCTCATGCGGCGCGCCTGATAATCCTCGAAGTTCGAGCAGCTGGAAATCTCGACGTATCTGCCGTAGGACGGCATATAGACCTCGATATCGTAGGTCTTCGCCGAGGAGAAGCCCATGTCGCCGCTGGAGAGGCATACGACGCGGTAAGGCAGACCGAGCAGCTGAAGCGTCAGCTCCGCCTCGTGAGTCAGCTCTTCGAGCTCTTCGTAACTGCTCTCCGGGGTGGTGAACTTGACAAGCTCGACCTTGTTGAACTGGTGCTGACGTATAAGGCCGCGGGTGTCCCTGCCGGCGCTGCCCGCCTCGGAACGGAAGCAGGCGGAGTAGGCGCAGAACTTTATCGGCAGCTCGCTGCCGTCGAGTATTTCGTCGCGGTAGTAGTTGGTCACCGGCACTTCGGCGGTCGGGATCAGGAAGCAGTCTGTGCCGGTCACCTTGTAGGCGTCCTCCTCGAACTTCGGGAGCTGGCCGGTGCCGGTCATCGAGGCGCGATTGGCCATGAACGGCGGGAATATCTCGGTGTAGCCGTGGGCGGTGTGGGTATCGAGGAAGAAGCACATTACGGCGCGTTCGAGCCGCGCGCCGAGCCCTTTGTAGAAGTGGAAGCGCGCGCCCGTTACCTTCGCGGCGCGGTCGGGATCGAGGATGCCGAGCTTTTCGCCGAGCTCCCAGTGGGGCTTCGGCTCGAAGCCGAAGTCGCGCACCTCGCCTACCCTGCGGATCTCCTGATTATAGGTGTCGTCCGGGCCGACGGGAACGGAATCGTTCGGGATGTTCGGGATCGAAAGCAGCATATTTCTGACCTTCTCCTCCGCTTCGCGGAGCTTGACGTCGTATTCCTTTATGCTGTCGGAAAGCGCCTTCATCTGCGCCATATCCTCGGAGGCGTCTTCGCCGCGGCTCTTTCTGATGCCGATGTCCTTGGAGACGGCGTTCAGCTGCTGCTTTTTGGCGTCCGCTTCCGCGATGAGCGCGCGGCGTTCGTCGTCGGCGGCGAGCAGCGCGTCGAGGTCGTAGTTTCCGTTTCTGCCGGCGAGGCGCTTTTTGCAGCCCTCGAGGTCGGCTCTGATCCTTCTGATGTCAAGCATTTTTACAAGACTCCTTTATAAATGATATATAAACTTATTCAAGCCCTACGCGACCGCCTGACAGACGGCGCACACGGCGGGTATCGTGATTATGGAAAGCAGAGTGGTGATCGCGACGGTCTTGGTCAGCAGGTCGGTGTTGCCGCCGAACTTCTCGGCGAACATCGCGCCCGCGACCGCCGACGGACACGCGAACGCGATGGCGAGCGCCACGACTATTTCGCGCGGGATCGGCAGTATCAGCGGAAGCGCGAGCAGCGCCGCCGTCGTCAGCGCCGGAAGCAGCAGCAGACGCAGCGCGACTCCGATCCACATATACTTATCCTTATACCATCCCTTCAGCGTAACGCCGCCGAGGATCGCTCCGCAGAGCATCATCGACATCGGCGTCTGCGCCGAGGCGAGCCAGGAGACCGGGTTCATAATTATTCTCATCGGCTCGCTGTCTGTAACCGCGTCGGGAAGCAGGATTATCCCGAGCGCCGCGATTATCGCGATAGTGCCGGGATTGAGGATGACCGAAAGCAGCTTCTTGCGGTTCTCGGTGAAGAGCGAGATGCCGACGATGAAGTTCAGCATCGTGAAGACGGCGACGGAAACGCCGACGTAGGCGGTCGCTTCCTTGCCGAGTATGCCTTCGACCAGCGGGATGCCCATGAAGCCCATGTTCGCGAAGATCGCGGAATACTTCACGGCGTTCACGTCGCGGGATTTCCTGCCGATGAATATCAGCGTCACCGCGGCGAAGAGCACTCCGAAGCCGACCGCCGAGGCCAGCGCGGACCAGCCGAGTATCGCGAAGGCGTTTTCGCCGTTCTCCTTGGCGGTCAGCACGAGGCGCTCGATGATTATCGCCGGACTGATGATGTAAAAGAGGATATCGGTCACGCAGGTGATGCCTTTGCCCTCGAATATATGCACGCGGCGCAGGATGACGCCTACCGCGATGAGCACGAAGAGCATCGCGACCTGCTCGGCGGAAATGCGTATGGTTTCAAGCATGCTTTGACCGACCTTTCGTTATGGAGTGTGGATGTACGGATGCCGTAATCCCGCGGAGGCAGCGCCGATGGGGGATCACTATTCCTTTTTATGCTGCAAAAGGCGGGGGATCCTTCGGGCTTCGCCCTCAGGATGACAGACGACGGTGTGAGATCCTTCGCTTCGCACGGGATGACAAGCGTCACACGCTCGTCAGCGCGGCGCCCTCCGGGATGACGAAACGCATCGCTGCTGGAACGACCGAGAGCTTCAGCTCGTCCGCTTCCTCGACTTCGCCGTCGACGCAGAATTTGAACGGCTTATCCGACGAGACGGTCATCCCGTCGGTGCGGAAATAGGAAAGCCGGTCTTTCATCTTTTCGCATTCGAGGTGGGTGCCCTCGCGGTATTTGCCGACGAGCTTCAAAAAGCCGAGGCGCCCGACCTTTTCGTCGGCGCGGAAGACGTCGAACTTCCCGTCGTCGAGCAGCGCGAGCGGGTTTGATTTGAAGCCGCCGCCGCAGTAGCGCCCGTTCGCGATGGAACAGAGCGTAAGCCTCTGCTCCTCCGTCCTGCCGTCATAGGTCAGCTTCAGCGAGCATTTCGGCATCGGGAACATCTCGATGAACGCCGCGACGGTGTAGGAATTCGAGCCCTTCATCAGCGGCCTGCCGCGGTGGCGCTCGACGTAGTCGACGACCGCGCAGTCGAAGCCGATGTTTATGGTGTTGACGGCGAAGCGGCCGTTATACTTGATAAGGTCGAACTCGCACGCCATGCCGCGGATCTGGCGGCGTATATCCGCGAACGCCTCGGCGGGCGCGAAGTTACGGACGAAATCGTTGCCGGTGCCGCCCGGGATCGCCGCGATCTCGACGTTCGGGAAGCCGAACGCGCCGTTGGCGACTTCGCCCAGAGTGCCGTCTCCGCCGCAGGCGTAAACGCGGTACGCCACGCCCGTTTCCGCGAGCTCGCGGGTGTGCTTTTCCGCGTCGCGGGGCGCGTCGGTGTAGTATATCTCCCACTCGACGCCCTCGGCTTCGCAGGCGGCTTTTATGTCGGAAATGAGTTTTTCGCGCAGTTTTTTAACCGTGTTCGGGTTGATGATGAATACGTGCTTCATACGTTTCCTTCTACCCTTTGCGTTATTCTATCTTTACAATCCCTGCTTATTTTGGGAGATTCCCCGCTTACGCCCGGATTGACAGGGGTCTGTTCCGGTCTTTGCCGAGGTCAGAATTCGACCTTTACTGTGGTGTCGGGGCCGTCGGCGAGGGCGGCGTCCACCAGCTCCTCGATATTGCCCTCCGCGACGCACATGACGGTATCCGCGCCGCCGTAGTAGACCTTCAGCGTGCCGTCGTCGTCCGCGACGGCGCCGCAGGTGAAGACGACGTTCGCGACGTAGCCGCTGCGCTCGTAGGGCGCTTCCGGCGCGAGGATGAAGTCGTGCATCCTGCCGATGACCTTGCGCGGATCGTTCAGGTCGTGCACCGCGCAGCCGAGGCGATAGATCTGCCCCGCCATCGTGTTCGTGGTCGCGTGATAGATATTCAGCCAGCCGCGCGGCGTCTTTATCGGGGGCGCGCCGGGGCCGATCTTGTTATCCTGCCATATATCGTAGGGGTCGGTCGTCATGATGAACTGCTGATTGCCCCAGTGGATCAGGTCGGGCGAATAGCTGATGAAGATGCCGCTGTTGCCCGCGTTCGCGAAGTTCGGGCGCTCGAAGCGGACGTATTCGCCGTTTATCTTCTCGGGGAAAAGCACACAGTTGCGGTAGTCGATCGCGGTGGTAAGTCCCATGCGCTCGATGTGCAGGAAATCCTTCGTCTTCGCGATGCCTATCTGGAAGCCGTAGGTCGCGAAGCAGGAATAGAAGATGTAGTAGGTATCCCCTATCTGCGTTACGCGCGGATCCTCGACCCCCTTGTTCTCGGGGTTCTTGAATATCCCGCTCTCCGCCTTCTGAAAGACCGGCTCGGGATGTATCTCGAAGTTGTAGCCGTCCTTCGACCGCGCGAGGCCGAAGACCGAGCGGCCGTCCGTTCTGCCGCAGCGGAGCAGGAGTATGTACTCGTCCCCCAGCTTCGCGGCGCCGGCGTTGTAGACCGTTTCGCACCTGAATGGCATATCCTTCGGCGTGATTATCGGGTTGCCTTCGTACTTTTTAAGCATTACTTTTCCCATAGTTTTCCTCCAGGTAGAATTATTTTGAATAATTATACAGAGAGTATATTATTTTTTAAGCCCCTTGATGTATCTGACGGCGTTTTCGCAGAAGACGTAGGTATCCTTCGGCTCCGCCTCGAACTCCAGCACCGTCCAGTCCATACCGAGCTGTTCGGCGCGGGCGAGGACCGGCTCGAAGTCGATTATGCCCTTGTCGATATCGCAGGAGGGGTGTTCGCCCTTGCCGTTTTTGATATGCAGGCTGCGGATGCGGTCGGGGTATTTATCCAGCATTTCCATGATGTCGCAGCCGCCGAGCTTCGCCCAGTAGCAGTCGAGCTGGAAGGCGATCTCCGGGCAGTCCTCCGCCATACGGAACCAGTACGCCTTGCCGTCCTTTTTGCACTCGGTGAACTCGACGATGTGATTGTGATATAGCAGGTCCGCGCCGGCGGAGCGGATCTTTCTGCCCAGCTCGTCGAAGCCCTCGACGAAGCGGTAGTACTCGTCGTCGTTCTGCGGATGCCAGCCGGGCATGACGAAGCGCTTCAGCCCCAGCGGGAGCAGGTAGTCACAGTATTCCTGCCAGTGCTCGAGCAGCAGCTCGTAGCCGAGATGGATGGACGGAACGCTCATTCCGTAACGCTTGATAAGCGCGGCGTAGTCATCGCGGCTCATATCGGTCACCTTGAAATGCTCGAAGCCGTTTATGCCCGTCTCGGCGAGGCGGCGCAGGGTGCCTTCAAGGTCGTTTTCGGCGTCTTCGTGGCAGCTCCAGAGCTGCAGGGCGACGTTTTCGTACATTGACATTTGTGTTCCTCCTTAAGTGGCGGTTATTCTTGCCTCCCTCTGAGGAGGGAGGTGGCATCCGAGGCAAAGCCGAGGATGACGGAGGGAGAGATAACGACACCTCTCCTTATGCTGACGCGCCGTGCCGAAGACGATGGAAAGATAGCCCTGCGTCTGCGGAACAAAGTTCCTGCAAAACACTGTTCGGCGTTATCTCTCCCTCAGTCTCGAAGGGCTCCGCCCTTCTCGACAGCTCCCTCCTCAGAGGGAGCCGAGGCGCGTTATTTCAGTTTTTCAACCGTTTCCATAACGTAGTCGCCGAAGGCGGAGCAGGTCGCGCCGTCGCTGCGGCCGGTTATGGTAAGGCGTTTTTCTTCAAGCATACATATATCGAGAGCGCGCTCGAGCAGCGCGGCTTTGCCGTTCCTGCCGACGTGGTTGAGCAGCATGACGGCGGCGCGGAGCATCGAGCAGGGGTCGGCGTAGATATCGCGCCCCTCGGCGACCATGCGCGGCGCGGAGCCGTGGATCGCCTCGAACATCGCGTAGCGCGTGCCGATATTCGCGGAGCCGGCGGTGCCGACGCCGCCCTGAAGCTCCGCGGCTTCGTCGGTGACGATGTCGCCGTAGAGGTTCGGCAGCACGAAGACGGAGAAGTCGCGGCGGCGCTTCTCGTCAAGCAGCTTCGCGGTGGTGATGTCGATATACCACTCGTCCGTGATTATCTCGGGGTACTCCGCCGCGACGGCGTGGCAGTCGCGCAGGAAGTTTCCGTCCGTCGTCTTGATGACGTTCGCCTTCTGGATGAGCGAAACGCGGGGCTTGCCGTTGGCGCGCGCGAACTCGTAGGCGAGGCGCGCGATGCGGGTGCTGCCCTGCTTCGTAGTGACGGTGAAGTCGAAGGCGAGGTCGTCGGTGACGTTCACTCCCTTTGAGCCGAGGACGTAGGAGCCCTCGGTGTTCTCGCGGAAGAAGGTCCAGTCTATGCCCTGCTCGGGGATCTTGACCGGACGGACGTTCGCGAAGAGATCGAGCGCCTTGCGCATAGCGACATTCGCGCTCTCTATGTTCGGCATATCGCCGCCCGCCTGGGGAGTCGTGGTCGGGCCTTTCAGGATAACGTGGCATTCCTTCAGCTGCTCCATGACGTCGTCCGGTATCGCCTTGCCGCAGGCGACGCGGTTCTCTATCGTCAGTCCGTCGATATAGCGGAACTCGACCTTGCCCGCGGCGACTTCGCCGGCGAGCAGGTATTCGAGCACGCGGGCGGCCTCGCGGGAGATGACGGGTCCGATGCCGTCGCCGCCGCAAACGCCGATGATGAGCTTATCCAGCGCCGCGTAGTCGACGAATCCGGCGTCCGCCTTCATGCGCTCGACGCGCGCGAGCTGTTCTTCGATGAGCTGTCTGAAATGTTCTACTGCTTTTTCTGTCATTTGGGTACTCCTTTTTTACTTATGCGAGGACGACAGCACCAGCACGGGCAGCGTCCAGAAGAGCGCGTAGATGAGTATTTTCCACGCTTCTATCGCCGACGGCGTCGACGCGAACGAGAAGACCGCGACGAAGATCAGGCCTATCACCGCCGAGGCGATCAGCGCCGCTATGTTGAACGCAACGCTGCCCTTCAGCTTGGAGGCGCAGACCGCCGCTTCGGGCAGGGCGCAGCAGTCGTCGCCGACGACGACGCCGGCGGGAAGGCTCCGCGCCTTCTTATACCTGCGCTCGAGACGGTCGAGCGCGCGGGCGCTGATGACCTTCACGGTCGCGTTGCTGAGCTTCATGCGGTTGGAAAGTATTTCTTTGGTAACGTTGGTGTCCTTCGTCGCGATGAGCAGCGTCAGACCGGAGTCCTCGGCGCGGCGCAGGCGGCGCTTGGCAACGTCCGCGATGCCGTAGGTCACGACGTACATCGCGCACAGCTGCATATCGGCAGCGAGGTAGAAGACGTGGCGGTCGCCTCCGGAAACCTTCGATTCGTAGGCGGAGGACGGCACGGGGATCTGGTACGCCTTCATAAAGTCGCGGCTGCCGAGCAGAAGCTCCCTGCCCTGACTGCGGCAGACGACGCCCATTTCGTCGACGTATTCGATGCTGTCTATCTCGCGCAGGATGGACTTATCCGCGACGCTTCCTTCGAAGACCTTGCCGAGCGCTCCGCCGGCGGCGTTCAGCACGCTGACGGTGTCGGCGATGACGCCGTCCATCGGCGCGTTGTTGAAAAGGCTCATGCCGTGCAGGATTATCGATTTATCCGGGAAAACGTCGGTGTCTGAAACAACGATGCCGTTCGCCTCCGCGATGGTAACCGCGGCGTCGAAGTTGAGTATCGCGCCTCCCTTGCGATTGAGGCGGCGGTTTATGCGCGTCAGCGGCAGAACGGTGACGAAAATGCTCATAAGAGGCGTTCCCGCACAAAGCGCGGCGGTGAACACCGAGAGCGCGACGCCAACGGACGCTCCCCTCCACACAGCGGAAACGAGAGCTATCAGCAACGCGGCGGCGGCCGCTCCGATGAAGAGTTTTCCGACGGAATTATCGGCGTCGCTCTCCTTTGAGGAGGCTTCGACCACGCCGACTACTGCGTCGGTGCGGTGCGGCGCGCAGAGGCGGGCTTCGCCGGAGATCTGTCCTCCGGAAACGTCCTCCGCGAGCTCCTCGTCGTCCACCATTACGGCGGCGGCAAGCTGCTTTCGCTCGCTGACGAATTTCATATTGCCGCGTATGTGGCGCACCATCTGAAGGTCGCCGAGCCGTATGAACAGCAGCATCACGGCGGGCAGGAAGTTATATACTCCGACCGTTCCCTCGGATATATAAGAAGGATTTATCATAAGGGCGATATTCTGTATCACCGCGACGGCGGTGCATATCACCGCCGCGGATTCCGCACGGAATTTCAGCGTCCTGATTTGCTCGAACGCACGCTTTACGAACGGAATGCTGAACGCAAGCGTAAGCATACTGACCGCGGCGCTGATGAAGAGATAGACGACGGCGATGTCGCGCTCGGTCGCCGCGGATTCGGATTTCAGCGCGAAGACGTCGATGATAAGCAGCAGCAGTGCGCACGCTCCGAGGAAAACGGATTTCAGCACGCCGTCGCTGCGGCGGGCGCGGAGCTCCTCCTCGACAAGGTAGTAGTCGTCCGGCTCGCCGTGGTATTCGGCCTCCTCGTCCGGCGCGGTCTCCTCCGGCTCGGGCATGTTGTAAGTCTTGCGGACGTTTTCTCTGATATTGTTCTCAACGCTCTCCTTGAAGCCCGCGGCGACGGCGTCGGCGTCGGCCTTCTCCGCCGGTGGCTCCTTGGCGTTTGTCATCACGTTCACCGGCCCGGCGCCTTCGAAGAAGAGCTGATCCGGCTCGGCCTCGCTGTTGCGCGGCCTGCGGGGAGCGCGTTTCTTCGGCGTCTCCTCCTTGACCGGCGGCGCGAATATCACGGTGCCGCCCTCGACCTTCGGCTCACCGCCTTCCTCGACGGCGACTGCGTATTCCTCGGGCTGCGCCTCGATCTCTATGGTGCTGAAAAGCTTCAGACTGCGCGTATCCTCGAGCGACGGGCGCTTTTTCTTCACAGACGGCACGCGGACGGTCGCGGCGGTTTCCGGCTCCGGAATCGGCGCGGACGCGGGCTTTTCTTCCGCCGCGGGCGCGGCTTTCGCCTCCGCCGCGGGCGCGGGACTGTCATTCCGAGGAGCCGCCGGCGACGGGGAATCCCCTTCCGCTTGCAGACGCTCCGCTTGAGGTGCGGGATCCTTCGCTTCGCTCAGGATGACAGGCGTTTCCGCGGGCGCTTTCACGGGCTCGGGGGCGGGCTTCGCTTCGGCAGGGATGACCGGCGCGAACGAAAGCTCCGGTTCCGGCGCATGCGCGAGTCTCGCGCTGTCATTCCGAGAAGGATGCGAAGCCTCCGACGAGGAATCCCCATCCTTTTGCAGAGATTCTGCGGAAGGCGTGGGATCCTTCACTTCGTTCAGGATGACAGGCGCCTTAGCGGGTTCGGGCTCAGGCTTGGGTTCGGGTTTCAGCTCGGGTTTGGGCTCAGGCTTGGGTTCGGGCTTCGCGAACGGCACGGCCTTATCGCCCTCCACCTCGCGCAGGATATCGTCCAGCGAGAAGGTGCGGTCGACAGGCACTCCCGAATAGTCCTTCGAGGGCACGCCTAACTTTTCAAGATATTCCCTTTCTCTTTCCTTGCTCATTTGCGTCCCTCCATGAAAAGATACATCAGAATTCCGGCGGCGACCGAAGCGTTGAGCGACTCTATATCGCCGCGCATCGGGATCGAAAGCATAACGTCGCAGTTTTCGCGCACGAGGCGGGAGATGCCGTCCCCCTCCGCGCCGATGACGAGCGCGGCCGCGCCCGAAAGATCGACGTCGCCGTCGACCGAAACGCCCTCCGCATCGGCTCCGTAAACCCAGAGCCCGCGTTTTTTAAGTTCCTTCAGCGTTTCGGTTATATTAGTCACGCGGACGACCGGCGTATGCCAGACAGCGCCCGCCGACGCTTTTGAAACCACGGCTGTAAGCCCCGCCGCGCCCCGCTTCGGCACTATGACTCCGTGCGCTCCGAAAAGGTTGGCACTGCGGATGATGCTGCCGAGGTTGTGCGGGTCCTCGATGCCGTCGCAGACGATTATGAAGGGCGGCTCGCCCTTCTCCTCGGCGCGTTTGAAGACGTCCTCGAGGGTGGAATACTCGGCGTCCGCGAGAAGCGCGACGACGCCCTGGTTTTTGCTGCCGTATTTTTCAAGCTTGCGGCGGTCGACGTTTTTCAGCGGCACGCCCGCTTCGCGGCAGAGCCGCCGGAGCAGCGAAACCTCCGATTCCGAAACGCCGTTGGCAACGTATACGCACTGTACGCTCTCGCCCGCTTTCATCGCTTCCGCGACCGCGTTTCTGCCGAGGGCGACGCGCTGTTCAAAATCCGCCATTATCTCACCTCTGCATGACCGGCGACGGTCAAAACACTACATATTGTGGGATTATATATCATCGATTTTAATTGTACCATATATATCGTCAAAGATAAAGCGTTTTTTATCAACTTTTTGAAAAAAATTACAAATGATATTGCGGTATCGGCCGGCGGGGGTTATACTTATCGGTAACGGTTGAAAAACGCCTCTCCCGAAAGGGCGTAAAACGCTTTACGGAGGTATGCTTATGCCCACGCTGAATATCGTTCTGGTCGAGCCGGAGATCCCGCAGAACACCGGCAACGTCGCACGCACCTGCGCCGCGACAGGCTGCCGCCTGCACCTCGTCGGCCCGATGGGCTTCAAAATCGACGACGCGAAGCTGAAGCGCGCCGGACTCGACTACTGGCCGCTGCTCGACGTCACGTATTACGGCTCGCTCGGCGAATTCCTCGCCGAGTGCGGCGGCGAACGTTTCCTGTTCTCCACGAAGGCGCCCCGCGCCTATACCGAGGTCGAGTATCCCGACGGCGCGTGGCTGATCTTCGGCCGCGAGACGAAGGGCCTGACCGAGGAGCTGCTCGAGCGCGAACGCGACCGCTGCGTCCGTATCCCGATGATAAGCGAGGCGCGTTCGCTCAACCTCTCCAACTCCGTCGCCGTCGGCGTATTCGAGGCGCTGCGGCAGTGGGGTTTCCCGAAGCTGAAAAACTTCGGTAAAATGGCGGAGTGACGCCCTTTTCTCTGCGCTTTCGCGGCGCGGAAAATAATGCTTTATTTTTCTTTTCTCTTGTGCTATAATGTAAGAAGTGGAAGATGCATAATCACGCAAACGAAGGGAAGTGTGCGCTTTGGGCAGAATAATAGCGGTCGCAAACCAGAAGGGCGGCGTCGGCAAGACGACCACCGCCGTCAATCTTGCCGCCGCGCTTGCGCTTTGCGGGAAAAAGACTCTGCTTGCGGACATCGACCCGCAGGGGCACGCCACGGTCAGCTGCGGCATCGGCAAAAAGGAACTCGCAGCAACCGTTTACGACGTGCTGATAGGCGGAGCGAAAGCCGCCGACGCCATAATCTGTACGGAAGAGGGCCGTCCGGACCTGCTGCCCGCCACCGTCGACCTTGCCGGTGCGGAGCTCGAGCTGGCAGCTCTTGAAAAACGCGAATCGCGCCTGCGCGACGCGCTCAATCTCATCCGCGGCGATTACGACTATATTATCATCGATTCTCCCCCGGCGCTCGGGCTGCTGAACCTCAACGGGCTCGTTGCGGCGGACGCCGTTCTCGTGCCGCTGCAGACGGAGTTCTTCGCGCTGGACGGACTTTCTCAACTCATGGCGACGATACGCCTCGTGCGGCGCGGGCTCAACCCTTCGCTCGACCTCGAGGGCGTGCTGCTGACGATGTACAACAGCCAGCTCAACCTCACCAACCAGGTCGCCGCGGAGGTCAAAAAGTTCTTCCCGCGCAAGGTGTTCAAAACCGTCATTCCGCGCACCGTGCGGCTCAGCGAAGCACCGGGCTTCGGCAAGAACATATTTGAGTACGACCGCAACTCCAAGGGCGCGCTCGCCTATATGGAGCTTGCGAAAGAGATAATCGCGAACGACAGGTAGCGATATGCGCGTTATGCGCACGATGTGTCCCTTCGGGACGAGAGTTCGGCTAGCCGAACTCTCACGCGAGCGTCAGCGAGCGTATATCGTATTTGCAAAGCAAATATATCGCATCGCGAAGGCGATATATCGCGTTTGCGACGCAAACATATCGCATCGCCGAAGGCGATATATCCCGGAAAGGATAATTGAATGAGCGCAAAAACAATTAAAGATCTCTCCGTCGAACTAACGGTTGAAATAACCGAACTTTGCGAAACGGTAAAAGCTAAAGCCGTATATGCAAATCAGCTGTTGCGTTCCTGTTCTTCAATCGGCGCTAACGTGCACGAAGCGAAATACGCTCATAGCCGCGCCGACTTCATCAACAAACTTGAAATCGCCCTGAAAGAATGCCACGAAACTGAGTACTGGATTGAAATACTGCATAATACTCATTCGTTTTCTGATGAGCAGTATAAGAAAACATCTGAAAAATGCGGCTTAATACGCCGCAAACTTATAGCATCCATCACAACGGCAAAGAAAAACGCATAAGCGATATAAATCCCTATGGGATTAGCGATATAGATTCCTTCGGAATCTACGATATGTTTGCTTCGCAAACGCGATATGCGCATTATGCGCACGATGTGTCCCTTCGGGACGAGAGTTCGGCTTCGCCGAACGCAGAAAGGAAAAACGTATGGCTAAACTTACCGGACTCGGCAAAGGGCTCGACGCCCTCTTCGCCGAAAACACAGTTGACGAAAACGGCTATGAGCTGGTGAATATTGACGACATATCCCCCAACCGCGAACAGCCCCGCCGCGCCTTTGACGAGGAATCCCTCGCGGAGCTCGCTGATTCGATAAAACAGCGCGGGATACTCCAGCCGCTCATCATTCAGCCGACCGCGCTCGACGGCTACGTCATAATCGCGGGCGAACGCCGCTGGCGTGCCGCTCGTATGGCGGGGCTCGCGAAGGTGCCGGCGATAATCCGCCGCCCCGACGCGCACGAGGCCGCCGTCATCGCTCTCATCGAAAACCTCCAGCGCGAAGACCTCAATCCGGTCGAGACCGCCGAGGGCTGCCGCAGGCTGATGGACGACCACGGACTGACTCAGGAGGCGCTCGCCGCCGAGCTCGGCAAACCCAGAAGCGCGATCGCGAACCTGCTTCGCATACTCGCGCTGCCCGCGGACGTGATCGAGCTCGTCCGCACGGACAAGCTTTCGCTCGGTCACGCGAAGGCGCTCGCCGCGCTGCCCGCGGAAGCCGCTTCGGCGCTCGCTTCGCGCTGCGCAGCGGAGGGACTTTCCGTCCGCGCCTGCGAAGAGCTGGCGAAGGCCGCCGGCAAGCCCGCGAAAAAGTCTGCTCCCAAGCCCGTTTCGCGCACCGCGCTTATAGTAGAATCCGAAAAAGTACTGAAGGAAAAGCTCGGCCGCAGGGTAACCATAAGCGGCAGCGATAAAAAAGGCAAGCTCACCGTCGACTACTGCGGCGAGGGCGATCTGATCGACCTCGTCAACCGCCTTTCCGGGAACGGAGATGATCGCAGATGACCGAAGAAAAAAAGAAGTCCGTTATGGCTGTAGTCATCTACGGCGCGGTACTTTTCGTCGTCGCGGCGCTGCTGATAACGATGTCGATAATCATCAACGTCCGCAATACCGAGCGGCTCGAAAACCAAGTCGACGTCACCCAGCAGGGCGCGGAACGCGCGCAAACCACGCTTGTCAACATCCAGGAGGAGAACGAGGCTCTCCGCAAGCTTATCAACGAAGCCAACGCACGCGTCGACGAGATAAAGGCGCAGAACGAGGAGCTTTCCTCGCCGGCGGAGGCCGACGCCGCGCACATAGCGTCCCTCGACGCTCTTGCAGCGGCCGGGATGCACATTATCAACGGCAAGTTTTCACTCGCCCGCGAGCAGCTTGATCTCGTGAACGTCGAGCTGTTGACGGAGGATGAACTCGCCGCCTACGAGCGGATGTATTCTCGCGTGCACTGATTTTTTGCAAAAAAGACTTGATTTTTTCTCAAACGCGTGTTACAATAACACCGTTAATGAAGGTTTTTGATTGAGAGTGGGTTTGCGCCCGCTCTCAAGCGTTTATTAAGAGTTATTTTCCGGAGGCGCGAAGAGATGGCGAATATCAAGGAGAAGGTGCTCCCGCTGGCGCGGAAGGCGGCCGCCGACTGCGGAGTCGAGCTGTGGGATCTCGAGTTCGTCCGCGAGGGCGGCGAATACTACCTGCGGCTCTATATCGACAGTCCGGACGGCGTCGGCATCGACGACTGCGAAGCCGTCAGCCGCGCAATCGACCCGATGCTCGACGAGGCCGACCCCATCGAGCAGTCCTACAACCTCGAGGTTTCGTCGCCCGGCATCTTCCGCGAGCTGAAAACGCCGGAGCATTACGCAGCTTCCGTCGGAATGAACGTACGCGCCAAGCTTTACACCGCCGTTAACGGCAGCAAGGAGCTGATCGGCACGCTCGATTCCTTCGACGCCGACGGCTTCGTCATCGGCGGTACCGCGCTGCCGAAAAGCGCCGTCGCCTCCCTGCGTTGGCACGAAGAACTTGAGTTTTAGCTTTTAATAACGGCCTTACGCCGGTCGACATCACATATAAAGGAGAAAATCGAAAAGGAGCAAAACAATGGTCAACAAGGAATTTTTTGAAGCGCTGGATATGCTCGAAAAAGAGAACGGCATTTCCAAGGAATATATGCTGGACCGCGTCCGCGCGGCGCTGGAAACGGCGGTAAAGCGCGACGACGGCAACATCGATAATATCGAAGTGCTCGTAGACGAGGAGACCTCCTCCATCAGCCTCATCCGCCGCTGGACCGTCGTCGACGATATAACCGACGAGAACTGCCAGCTTACCCTCGAGGAAGCGAAGAAGATAAACAAAAAGGCGAAGCTCGGCGGCGAAGTCGTCCAGGAGATACAGACCAAGGAATTCGGCCGCATCGCAGCGCAGTCCGCAAAGCAGGTCATAATCCAGGCGATCCGCGAGGCCGAGAAACTCAAGCTGCTCGCCGACTTCCGCGGCAAGGAGCACGAGATAATCACCGCGCTCGTCACCAGCGTCGACCGCGTCAGCAGAAACGCCACCCTCGAGGTCGGCAGAAACAGCATCGTGCTGCCCGCCTCCGAGCAGGTCAAGGGCGAATACCTCACCGAAGGCAGCCGCGTGCGCATCTACGTCGTGGAGGTCAAGGAGACCGAGCGCGGACCGCGCATCGTCATCTCCCGCACCCATCCCGGTCTCGTGCGCCGTCTCTTCGAGCTCGAGGTGCCTGAGATCAACGAGGGTATAGTCGATATCCGCGCCATCTCCCGCGAAGCCGGCAGCCGCTCCAAGGTCGCCGTCGCCTCCAACGACCCCTCCGTCGATCCCGTCGGCGCCTGCATCGGTCAGAAGGGCACCCGCGTCGACAACATCAAGACGGAGCTGCGCGGCGAGAAGATCGACATCGTCCGCTACAGCGACGATATCGCCGAGTTCGTAACGGCAGCCCTTTCCCCTTCCGAAGTCATCGCAGTCGACGTCAACGAAGAGGAGCACACCTGCCACGTTACCGTGCCGGCGGATCAGCTTTCGCTCGCTATCGGCAAGGAGGGCCAGAACGCCCGCCTCGCCGCCAAGCTTACCGGCTGGAAAATAGATATAAAACCGGCAATGTGACCGCCGGCCAAGCATAAGATTACCGGAGGCAGCTTTGAAGGAAAAGAAGATCCCGATGAGAAAATGCGTCGGCTGCGGAGGATCGAAGCCGAAACGCGAACTGCTCCGCGTCGTCTCGCCCAAGGATGAGGAGATCTTTCTCGACCTTACCGGCAAGGCGGCCGGCAGAGGCGCTTACATCTGCGCCGACCCCGATTGCCTCGCGAAGGCGCGGAAGGCGCGGCGGCTCGAACACGCGTTCGAGCGGCAGATACCTCCGGAGGTCTACGATATGCTCGAAAGAGAGCTTACGGAGGCGATAAAGTGACCGCTGACGAAAGAATACTGCATTACCTCGGGCTCGCAGTCGTTTCGCGGAACGCCGAGCTGGGCGTCGACAAGACGCTCGCGGCGCTGAAACGGCACAAGCTGAAGCTCGCGGTGTTCGCCTCGGACGGCGAGCGCACCGCCGAAAAGGCGAAGCGCGGCTGCGAAGAAGCGGGCGTGCCCGTGCTGACCGGCGGCTTCGACAAGGCCGCGCTCGGCAAAGCCGTCGGCGCGGGAGCGACCGTCGTCGTAGGCGTCAGGGACAAGGGACTTGCCGCCGCCATTCTGAAAGTTACGGAGGAAAGCGTATGTTAAATAAATATAAGCTTGGAGATCTCGCAAAAGACCTCGATATGCAGGCGAAAGACGTAAGCGCCATTCTCAAGGATAAGCTCAACGCGGAAAGAGCGTCTGGCGCCATCCTCGAGCTTGATGAGCTGGATATAATCTTCCAGACCGTCCTCGACGGCTTCAAGCCGAAGCCGGAGGCGCTGCTCGCCTACTTCGCCGCCGCCAACGAGCCGCGCGCGAAGGAGCCGGAGAAGCCCGCGGAGCCGGAGCCGAAGCCCGAGAAGCCCGCCGAGAAGCAGGATAAGCCCGAGCAGAAGCAGGGCAAGCCCGCGCAGCAGGGCGCCGCGATCCCGCCGCGTCCGCAGAAGCAGGATAAGCCGAAGGGCGAACGCCCCATCCGCGGAGCGCAAACCGTTCGCGTCGTCGACACGAAATCCGGTCTCGTCGGCGTCAACCTCGCCCGCTACGACGAGCGTATAGACAACCTCGTGCCCGAGCGCCAGAAAGAGCTCTCCCGCCGCAAGCAGAAGGTCGGAAAGAAGCAGGGCTTCCGCCGTCCCGTGCTGAGCCGCAAGGACACCGAGGCGGAGAAGATGAAGCGCATCGCCTTCGAGAAGGCGCGCAACGCGCAGCTCAAGATCACGATCCCCGACGAGATCACCGTCGGCGAACTCGCCACCCGTCTGAAGAAGACCGCCGCCGAGGTCATCAAGAAGCTGATGAGCGTCGGCGTTATGGCGAACGTCACCGAGACCGTCGACTACGACACCGCCGCGATCATCGCCGACGAATTCGGCGCGAAGGTCGAGCGCGAGGTCCACGTCACGATAGAAGAGCGCCTCCACATCGCCGACGGCGAAGACGACGCCGAAGGCAACGTCGTTCCGCGTCCGCCCGTCGTCGTCGTTATGGGACACGTCGACCACGGCAAGACCTCCCTGCTGGACGCCTTCCGCCACTCCGACGTCGCCGCCGGAGAAGCGGGCGGCATAACCCAGCACATCGGCGCCTACCAGGTCAAGCTCAACGACAGACTGATAACCTTCCTCGACACCCCCGGCCACGAGGCGTTCACCGCGATGCGCGCGAGAGGCGCGCAGGCGACGGATATTGCGATCCTCGTCGTCGCCGCGGACGACGGCGTCATGCCGCAGACGATCGAGGCGATAAACCACGCGAAGGCGGCGGGAGTTTCCGTCATCGTCGCGATAAACAAGATCGACCGCCCGGGCGCGAATCCCGAGCGCGTCAAGCAGGAGCTCACCGAATACGGAATCGTGCCGGAGGAGTGGGGCGGCGAAAACATCTGCGTGCCCGTCTCCGCGAAGACGCGCGAAGGCCTCGATACGCTGCTTGAAATGCTGCTCCTGACCGCGGACGTCAAGGACTTCAAGGCGAATCCCGACCGTCCCGCGAAGGGCATCGTCATCGAAGCCCGCCTCGACAAGGGCCGCGGCCCCGTCGCCACCCTGCTCGTGCAGAACGGCACCCTCCGCGCCGGCGATATAATCATCGCTGGCAAGAGCGTCGGCCGCGTCCGCGCGCTGACCAACGACAGAGGCGCGACCATCGAGGAAGCCGGCCCCTCCACCCCCGTCGAGATCACCGGTCTCGCCGAAGTGCCCGAAACCGGCGACGTCTTCAACGTTGTCGCGGACGAATCCCTCGCCCGCAAGCTCGTTGAGCAGCGCCGCACCGAGGAGCGCGAGCATCAGTCCAAGAACGCCGGCAACGTCACGCTCGAGGACCTCTTCTCCCGCATCCAGGAAGGCATGCTGAAGGACCTCAACATCATCGTCAAGGCTGACGTTCAGGGCTCCGTGGAGGCGGTCAGCGCCTCCCTGCAGAAGATCTCCAACGACGAGGTCCGCGTGAACATAATCCACGGCGGCGTCGGAGCCGTCAACGAGAGCGACGTCATGCTCGCCTCCGCCTCCAACGCGATAATCGTCGGCTTCAACGTCCGTCCGGACGCCACCGCCGCCGAGACAGCGAAGGCGAACAACGTCGATATCCGCCTCTACCGCGTCATCTATCAGTGCATCGAGGAGATCGAGGCCGCCATGAAGGGCATGATGGCGCCGAAGTTCCGCGAGGTCGTCGGCGGCCACGCCGAAGTTAGACAGACCTTCAAGGTCTCCAAGCTCGGCGTCATCGCCGGTTGCTACGTCACCGACGGCACGATCGTCCGCGGCAGCAAGATCCGCGTCCTGCGCGACAACGTCGTCGTCGCCGAGGACGATATGGACTCCCTGCGCCGCGTCAAGGACGACGTCAAGGAGGTCAAGAGCGGCTTCGAGTGCGGCATCAAGCTCGAGAAGTTCAACGACATCAAGGAAGGCGACGTGCTGGAGGCCTTCACGATCGAGGAATACAGAGAATAACAAACGGAGGAAGCCCCCGAAATATCGGGGGCTTTCCTGCTTTTTAGGGAGATTTTCGGAATGAAATACAAATGCGCCGTCTTCGATATGGACGGCACGATACTCGACACGCTGCGCGACCTGATGGACGCGCTGAACTACGCGCTGCGGCTCTCCGGCCGCCCCGAGCGGACTCTCGACGAGGTGCGCTCCTTCGTCGGAAACGGCATAGTTATGCTGATACGGCGCGCCGCGCCCGACGCCGGGGACGAAGCGCTCGAAAAGCTGCACGCCGATTTCCGCGAATGGTACGCGCCGCACTGCGCCGACCGCACCGCGCCCTACGAGGGCGTCCCGGAAGCCGTCGCCGCGCTGCGCGAAGCGGGAGTGCGCACCGCCGTCGTTTCCAACAAGTCCGAGCCGGAGGTAAAGGCGCTCTGCGAACGCTTCTTCCCCGGGCTTTTCGAGGCGCAGATAGGCGTCACCGCCGGCTCGAAGCCGAAGCCCGCGCCGGACTCCGTCTTCGCCGCGCTGAAGGCGCTCGGCGCGGACGCCTCCGAAGCCGTCTATATCGGCGACTCCGAGGTGGATATGCAGACCGCCGCAAACGCCGGACTGCCCGCGATCGCGGTCGCGTGGGGGTTCCGCGGCGCGGATTTCCTGCGCTCCCTCGGCGCGGCAACGATAATCGACAGCCCGCGCGAGCTGGTCGGATTGATATTGTAATTATTTTTCGGTTGACAAATTCCGCTTGATGCGGTTATTATATTATCAGTTGATTATTTCCTTCGGGATAACGAAAGGATGGTTTTAACATGAAAAAACGCTTACTTTCCGTGCTGCTCGCGTTTGCGCTCGTGCTCGGGTTGCTTCCGCTGACGGCGATCACCGCCGCTGCGGCGAGCGACCTCGACAACGCGCTGAACGTTTCCGGCGGCAACCTGAAATTCAGCAGCAGCGGCAGCTATCCCTGGACCGCCGTCAACGACGGCACGCGCGTTTACGCGACGAGCGGCAACGCGGGCGTCGCGAGCTCTGAATCCGTAATGACTCTTTCCGTCTCCCCGACGAGCGCCACCGCCGTCTCCTTCGAATTCATGGCGTGGGGCGAGACCTACAAATCCCAGCCCTGCGACGTATGCACCTTCTACATCGACAACGTGGCGCAGTTCAGCTACGGCGCCCTCTGCAACAACTGGGAAACCTATACCGCGCCGCTTTCCGCGGGCGCGCACACGCTCAAATGGGAGTATAAAAAGGACAGCTCCGAAGACCCGGTGCTCGACTTCTTCGCCGTCGACAACGTCAAGATCGGCATCGACCGCTATCCCCTCTACGCGAAGGGAACGCAAGTGACGACCGCCAACTGCCGCGACGTTCTCGGCGACGGCAAGCTTTCCTTCGATCCGAGCAGCAACACCCTCACCGTCTCCGGCACCGAATCCGGCCTGCAGGCGGTACTTATCAGCGAACTCGACGGTCTTACCGTCAAGACGACGGCCGACTCTACGTTTATGAACATTGGTTCCGGTCCCGCCGTTTCGCTGAAGGGCAATACCACCTTCGTCAGCGAAGGCGGCAGACTTTCGCTGATGGCAATGAGCGGTAACGCTCTTGCCTTTATCGGCAGCAATACCACGCTGTATTTCTACGCCGCCGATTTCTACGCGAAGGGCACGACCGGCGGTATCGTTTCCACCGGCTCGGGCAACAGGCTCAACGTCAAGGCTTCGGCCGTCCGCGCCGAAGCCGAAAGCGGCAACGCCGCGGTCGCAGGTTTCGGCGGCGGCATCACTTATTCCGACTGCAACCTTACCACCCCGAATAACGCCCAGATATCCAACGGCCGCATCAACAGCGGCAGCTCTGCCGCCATTCAGGCCGTTTTCACTCTCAACAACGCGACGCTCTACGGCATCTGCACCGCCGATTTCGGCGGAAGCAACAGCGATAAGTGGTTAAAATTCGAAAGCACCTCGAGCAAGACCGTTACCGCGCTCGGCGCCGCGCCCGACAACTCCTACGCAGTCGCGTACGCCTACGGAACGATCTACGGCATTACCAACGCCGACGACAACGGCAACGGCGGCGGCATACTGTGGACGGCGCCTTTCGGCAATCCGGGCAACTACACGCTCGGCAAGCAGGTATACAACGGCGACGGTACGCTGCGCTCGATGACCTACGACTATACGGGCAATAAGCTCTTTGTGCTCATAAACTCCGGCACCTCCTCGTCGCTTTATTCGCTTAATCCCTCCACCGCGGCGCTGACCGAAATAGGCGCTCTCGGCCAGAACTTCTACGGCATCTGCGCTGACGAAAACGGCACGATCTACGGCATAAACAGCCTCGGCATGCTCTACACTATAAACGGCAAAACCGCCGAAACGACGTTCCTTCTTGCCACCGGCTACGCCTGCAAATACGTTCAGGATATCGCCTATGACTTCGACACCGGCGACATCTACTGGGCGCGCGTCTACTCGACGAGCGACGGCGAGCATGGGCTCTGCCGCATAAACAAGACCACCGGCGAAACCTTCGTTCTGAATAAGATCGGCCCCTCCGGCGCCGAGATCGTCGGTATGTTCGCCGTTCCGGCGAACGAGCCCGGCGCACCGCAGTCAAAGAAGGGCGATATGGACAAGGACGGCGAGATCACGGTCAACGACGCGCTGAAGGCGCTGCGTATCGCCGCGAAGCTTGCCGCAGCGTCCGATGAGGATATGCTTATAGGCGACGTCGACGGCGACGGCGATATCACCGTCAACGACGCGCTGAAGATCCTCCGCGTCGCCGCGAAGCTCGCCGACGAAAGCAGTCTGGGATAACCTCCCGTCCGTCGTCCCGGACGAAGCGAGAGGCCCCGAGCCTTTCGCATCCGTCCGCGTATGGAAACCGGATTCCGCAAATACGGCAAAAACCGCGCAGCCCCGTCAAAGGGCGTGCAGATAAGTCTTATCTGCACGCCCAAATCGGCGGGGCTGCCTTTTTTATCTCCCTAATTGTGAAGAAAATGTGAAAAAACCGTTGACAAACGGGAAAAAATATTGTATAGTATTGATAGTCAGACTATCAATACTCATATTTCCACGTTTTTTCTATTCCCGCGGAGGCGCAGAATGAACAAACTCAACCGGAGCGAGCTGACGGCGATAGTCGCCGCGGCCGCGGACCTTTTCCTCGAAAACACCATCGAAGCGACCTCGATAAAGGACGTCGCCGCGCGCGCCGGATACGGCGAGGCGACGATCTACCGCCGCTTCGGCACGAAGCAGAACCTCGCGGTGCAGGCCGCCTCTCACCTCGCGCTCGGAGTGCTGGGTCGCTACTTCGACCTCGACGCCTGCAGGGACGGCTTCTCCGCGCTCGCGGAGTTTTACCGCGCGTTCCTGCGCGTATTCGAGGACGACCGCCGCTACTTCCGCTTCATCCGCGAGCTCGACTCCTACTTCCTGCGCGACGCGGAGAGCAAGGAGGAATACGAGGACATCATATTCCTCTATTACCACCGCTTTCAGCGCGCCTACGAGCGCGGGCTCGCCGACGGCACCGTGCGCGAAATCGAGAAGCCGGGCGTCTTCTACTACGCCTCCTGCCACGCGCTGCTGAATCTCTGCAAGGCGCTCTCCGCCGACACGCTGCTGCGGCAGGACGAAAACGCGCACCCCGAATACGAGGTCGCCGCGCTGATAGACATGATACTCTATAACCTCGTGCCGTAACGGCGCTCATCAGGGCTTTGCCGCTCGTCCGGGCGGTGATAATACGTTTTTCCAAAATACAAATACGGGAGGGAAGAGTTACTCCGGACGGTAACGCTTCAACACGCTATGAAAAGACTGACCAAAAAGAAGATGATCATCTTCGCGATCGGCCAGCTCGGCTGGTCGATGCTCAGCGGCATCATCAACACCTGGCTCGTCACCTTCTACCTGCCGGCGCAGGTCGACATCGAAGGCGGCGCGACGCAGTACATCACCCCCGGTCTCGTCATATTCGGATTCCTGACGATACTCGGCCTGATCACCGCGCTCAGCCGTATCTTCGACGCGATCACCGACCCGCTGATCGCAAACATGAGCGATCGCTTCAACAACAAGTGGGGCAGGCGCAATCCCTTCATGCAGTGGGCGGCGATACCGCTCTCCGTCGTGACGGTGCTGCTCTTCTGCGCCCCCGTGAAGGCCATCAGCGGCATAAACGTGCTGTGGATCTCGATCTTCATCGTCCTTTTCTACACCTTCATGACTATGTACTGCACGCCCTATAACGCGCTGATAAGCGAATACGGCAAGACGCAGGACGACAGAATGTTCATCTCCACCGCGATCTCGCTGACCTTCTTCTTCGGCACGCTGCTGGCGTACACCCCCTTCGTTTTCGCGGGAATGCTGCGCAGCTCCGGGCTCACCTACGACTGGAGCTACCGCGCCTGCTTCATCGTGCTCGCGGTCGTCGCCTGCGTATGCATGCTGCTGCCGACCTTCCTCATTCGCGAGAAGGAATACGTCGACACCAAGCCCTCGAACACCAACGTCTTCAAGTCGCTCGCCGCGACCTTCAAGAACCGCGAGTTCCGCGTCTTCGTCAGCTCCGACATCATGTACTGGATCGGCCTGACGCTTTTCCAGACCGGTCTGCCCTTCTTCGTCAAGGTCTCGATGGCGCTCGACGAAAGCTACACCATGATATTCATGGGCGCGATGACCGTGCTCTCCGCCTGCTTCTATCCCTTCGTTTCCGGGCTCGTGCGTAAGTTCGGCAAGAAGAAGCTGACGATCTGCGGCTTCCTCGGGCTCGCGCTTGCGTATCTGATCACCGCGATGATCCGCTTCGTCGCCCTGCCGGGCGTCGTCTACGGCGCGGCCATCTGCATCATCGCCGCCTTCCCGATGGCGCTGCTCGGCATCATCCCGCAGTCCATCGTCGCCGACGTCGCGGAAGCCGACGGCATTGTCACCGGCGAAAACCGCGAGGGTATGTTCTTCGCGGCCCGCACCTTCGCGATGAAGTGGGGACAGTCCATCGCGATGCTCGTCTTCACCTCGCTCGCCATCTTCGGCACCACCCAGAACGTCAACGCGAACGACATCACCGCTTCCCCGAAGGGTCTGACTATAGTCGCCTTCGCCGCGGTCGCCTTCTGCGTGCTCGGTGCGGTCATCCTCGGCCTCTATAACGAGAAGAAGGTCATGAAGACCATCGACAAGTCCGGAAAGACGCCCGACGAGCTGCCCGAGACCCGCAAGTACATCGACGTACCGCTCGCCCCCAACGCGCCCGAAATGCCCGGCAATCCCGGAGCGAAGGACGCCGAGTAAGCCTATGGAACGCGGATTCACTTTATCCTATTTCGCGGACGGCGAACGCCGCGAACTGATAAACGAAACCGAAAACGCCGACCTTGCCGTCGTCCTGACCGACGACGGCAGGCGCCGCGTCGTCACCGCGCGCGCGAAGACCGAAGTCGAGCTCGCCGAATACCGCGAGGAGCTCCCATTCCGCGTGAGCAGGGACGGGTTATGCTTCACCAACGGCTACCAGTCCTGGACCGACAGCGCGGAGCGCCGCCTCAGCGAAAAGGAGCGCGACGTCACCCGCCTGCCGCGGAAGCTCGTCAACGCCTTCTCGTTCGACCGCTACGGCGACGCGGCCTTCTACCCCTACTCCCGCCGCAAGCTGCACGGCTACGACGTCTTCTACGTCAAGGGCGGCGACGGCGGCTGGGCGGTAAACCTCAACTCAAACAACGCCTGGCTCGTCTTCGAGGTCGACCGCGGGAAGGGCGGAGTCTCCGCCGTTTCCGACGTCGCCGGCGCGAAGCTCGCGCCCGGCGCGGAGTTCACCGTCTGCGACTTCGTTTACGGCAGCGACTGGAAGGGGCTGCCCGACGAGTATTTCCCGAAGCGCGATATCAAAAAGATCTTCGGCTACACGTCGTGGTACAACTACTACCAGAATATCAACGAAGAAATACTGCTGCGCGACCTCGAGGGGCTTGACGGCCGTTTCAACCTCTTCCAGATCGACGACGGCTACGCCGAACACGTCGGCGACTGGCTCGATGTCGATAAGGAGAAGTTCCCGAACGGGCTGGAGCCCGTCGTCGAACGCATACGCGGACGCGGCTTCACGCCGGGGATATGGCTCGCGCCGTTCGTCGCGGAGGAGAAGAGCCGCCTCTTCGAGGAGCACGCCGACTGGTTCAAAAGCGGCGACGACTGCGGCTTCGTCAAGTGCGGGTGCAACTGGTCGGGCTTCTACGCCCTCGACCTCGGGAATCCCGACGCGCTCGGGTATATACGCCGCTGTCTGAAGCATTATCTCGATATGGGCTTCGGCTTCTTCAAGCTGGACTTCCTCTACGCCGCCTGCCTGCCGCGCTATGAAGGGCTCACCCGTGCGCAGGCCGCCGCCCGCGCCTTCGATTTCCTGCGCGACGCGCTCGGCGACGCGCTCATTCTCGGCTGCGGCGCGCCTTTATCGAGCTCCGCCGGCAGATTCGACTACCTGCGCGTCGGCCCGGACGTTTCGCTCGACTTCGACGACAAGTGGTTCATGCGGCATATGCACCGCGAACGCGTCTCCACGAAGGTCACGCTGCAGAACACCGTCTACCGCTCCTTCGCGGACGGGCGGATGTTCGGCTGCGACCCCGACGTTTTCCTGCTGCGCGACCGCAATACGAAGCTTTCGCCCGAGCAGCGCCGCGCGCTGCTGACGCTGAACGCGCTCTTCGGCAGCGTGCTGATGACCTCCGACAACCTCGCGGAGTACGACGAAGCGAAAAAAGCCCTGCTCGCGCAGGGACTTGAGCTTTTCCGCGAAGCCGAGGTCACCGGCTTCAGCCGCGGCGGGCATATGATAAGCGTCGAATACAAGCTCGGCGGCGAAACGAAAACGATACTATACTTCACCGACAAAGGAGTGCTCGTATGAACGACAGAACGGCCGTCATATTCGGCAACGCGATGGACAAAAAGACCGTCCGCGCCGCCGAAAAGAGCAAACAAAGCTATATCAAAAAGTTCGGCGACGACAGCGCCGCCGATTACAAAATAAACTTCGAGCCGATAGAAGCGCTCGACTTCATCGGCGCTCAAAACGTCGTCTTCGGCGAAGAGAACGCCGAATTCGGCGGGAATCCGCTCATCGTCGGCAACATCCGCATGGGTTTCGGTCACTACCGCATCTCCATCGCGATGGCGTCCTGCGCGAAGGCGCTGGGCTTCACGCCCTACTGGCTCGACCTCGCCTCCTTCGACGCGACCGGCTCGAAGATGATACGCAAGCAGAACGACATGTATTCCCTCGCCTCCCGCATCTCGCAGAAGTCGCGGCTTTTCAACAAGTTAGTATGGGAGCCGCTCAACTGCGAGGGCTTCAAGAAGATAACCTACAACGCGAAGGATCAGAAAAACAGCGAGCTGCTCGCGCCGATCTTTAAGAACATCCCGAAGGATATCCCCTATATCGCCACGCACGTCTGGCCCGCGCAGGGCGCGGTGCACGCCGGGATGACGCACGTCGTCAACGCGATCCCGGATAACTGGCCGATGGGGCTTCATCTCGCGGAGGGCTCGATGCACGCCGTGCAGACGCCCTTCGCCTACCTCGGCTACAAAACGCTCGACGGCTTCGCGAAGACGCCGCTGAAGGGCATTCCCGAATCGCAGCTGAAGATGGTCGGCCGCTACGTCGACCACGAGCTGCTCGCCGGGCTGGAGGAGGACAACGCCCGCAGGATCGAACGCGCGAAGGCGGGCAGACCGCTGCGCATCCTGCTGACCGTAGGCGGAGCCGGAGCCGGAGGCGGCACCTTCGCCGCGATGATAAAGCACCTGCTCCCCTACGTCAGGGCGAAGAAGGCGGCGCTCTTCATCAACGCCGGCGACCACGCCGACGTCTGCGAAGCGATGGCGAAGAAGGTCGGAGTCGAGAACGAGGCGCGCTTCCTGCGCAACGACTGGGCGGGGCTGAAGCAGCTCGTCAGCGGCCTGCGCGACGGCGACGCCGAGGGCGTGACCTTCATCTGCGACGACGACATCTTCCGCGCCGTCTACGGCACGAACATGCTGATGCCCGTCTGCGACCTGCTCGTGACGAAGCCGAGCGAGCTCGTCTATTACCCGATCCCGAAGGTGTTCATGAAACACATCGGCGGGCACGAGGTCTACGGCGCGATCAGCGGCCGCGAGCTCGGCGACTCCGACAACGAGTACCCCGACGTCAAAGACCTCAACGCCGCGCTCGACCGCCTGCTGAACGACCGCGAACTGCTCCCGCACTTCTGCGGGCGCATAAACGAACTGAAGGCGCAGGGCGCCTACGACGGCGCTTATGAATGCGTCAAACTCGCCTGCGGCGAGTTTGACTAAATGAATACTGAAGATTGAATAATAAATAATGAATAATTATTGAACAAAACCGCTTCCCGTGGGAAGCGGTTTTGAACGTTAATTATTATTTTTTAAGTATTCAGTCTTCAGTATTCATTAAAAACCTTTTCAGGTTTTTAAGTCCCTCGGCGATGCCCTTTTCGGGCGGGTCGGAGCCCTCGTATTCGACCGACCACCAGCCGTCGTAGCCGGCGGCGCGGAGCGTCTTCACGCTCTGCTCCGCCTTCGCCGCGCCGCGGCCGATATTGCAGCCGCGCAGCTTGTTGCCGCCGCGCGTCGTCAGCCAGTCCGCGCAGGAGTCCGCCTCCGACGCGGGTCTGAAAAGGAAATCCTTGCAGTGGACGTGGCGCGCGTAAGGCGCGAGAACGGCGACGCTGACGGGCGGATCTTCGTCGACGCACATGAAGTTGCCGATATCGACCAGCGCGCCGAAATTCGGGTGGCAGACCGCCTTGATGAGCGATTCGACGCGGCGGGCGTCCTGCGAGAACTGCCCGTGATTCTCCGTCAGCGTCTTCACGCCGGCGGAGGCGGCGTATTCGGTCACGCGGCGTATGCCCTCCGCCATATACGGAACGGCCGCCTCGTAGGTCTGCGGGTACGGCTCGGGCAGCGGCCCGCGCGCGGCGTCGTGCCGCAGGAAGACGCATCCGAGCTCGGCGGCGACGTCCACGCGGCGCTTCAGTTCCTCGACCTGCGCTTCCGTTTCAGACGCGGACGGCGTCGCGAAATGCGCGCCGCAGCAGAGGTTCACCGGCGTTATCCCCGCCGCCGCGCAGGCGGCGCGCAGCGCCTTCGCCTCCTTCAGCCCGACCTCGTCGTATTCCATAAACTCTATGCCATCAAAGCCCATTTCCGCCGCCTCGTTCACGACGGCGATAAGCCCCTCGAGCGTTTTTTCTCTCGTCCAGTAAAATCCGTAGCTGCTGACGCAAAACTTCATACCATCACCCCACACCGCTATTCTAATCCACGCCGTGCGAAAAATCAAGTCTTTTTGCCCGCCGACTTGATTTCCGGCGGCGCGAATGTTATAATCAAATCAAACTCCACGGAGGAAAACGCTATGCCGAACTTCACGAAGACCGCGATAAAATCCGCATTTATGGCTCTTCTTGATAAAAACCCGCTGAGCCGCATCACCGTCAGGATGATCGTTGACGAATGCGGGATCCACCGCAACTCCTTCTATTACCACTATGACGACATCCCCGCGCTGATCGAGGAGATCATCACCGAGGAGGCCGAGCGCATCATCTCCGCGCACCCGACCATCGACTCCGCCGAGGACGCGATAAGCGCCGCGATCGACTTCGGCAGCGAAAACCGCCGCGCGATACTGCACATCTATAACTCCGTCAGCCGCGACATCTTTGAGCGCTATCTCTGGAAGGTCTGCGACTATATCGTGGAGGCGTATTCAAAGCGCGTTCCGCCGACGGCGCCGATAAGCGAAGGCGACCGCGGAGTGATCGCCGGCTTCTATAAGTGCGCATTTTTCGGCATCGTGGCGGATTGGCTCGCCGGCGGGATGAAGACCGACGTGCGCGCCTGGGCGGCGCGCCTGTGCGCTCTGCATCGCGGCGTGCCGGAGGAGATGCTCCGCCGCGCCGCGAAGAGCTGACGCGCCTTAAAGCTCCGCAAGCCATTGACGCCATACCCAAAACGCCGTCCGCGCGACGGCGTTTTTTTCGTCCGATTTGAGTTGGATATTTTCGTGCATATGCACAAAAAATGTGCACGTGTATATCTTTGTCCGTGTTGCGGCGGAGCTCTGCAATATATAATTATCGTATAAAAACGAGAAATGATCGGGAGTGATATTATGAGATTCGCAAGGGCGGTGGTGAAATACCGCGTGCCTATACTCATCGTCACGCTGGTGCTGATGATACCCGCCGTACTCGGCTTCGTCGGCACGCGCGTCAACTACGATATGCTCGACTACCTGCCGTCCGATATGGACACCGTCGTCGGTCAGAACGAGCTGATGAACGACTTCGGCAAGGGCGCGTTCTCCTTCATAATCGCGGAGGATATGCCCGCGAAGGACGTTTCCGCGCTGAAGGCGAAGATCGAGCAGGTGGAGCATGTCGAAACGGTGCTCTGGTACGACTCGATCGCGGACGTCTCCGTGCCGATGGAGGTGCTGCCCGACGAGCTTTACGAGGCGTTCAACAGCGATAACGCCACGGTGATGGCGGTCTTCTTCGACAGCGCGACCTCCGCCGACGTAACGATGGACGCGATACGCGAGATACGCTCGATCGCGGGCAGGCAGTGTTTCATCTCCGGAATGTCCGCGCTCGTGACCGACCTGAAGGACCTCTGCGAACGCGAGGAGCCGATATACGTCGCGATAGCGGTCGCGCTCGCGCTCGCCGCGATGACGCTCTTCCTCGACAGCTGGCTGATACCGCTGGTGTTCCTGCTCTCCATCGGGCTGATGGTGATGCTGAACCTCGGCACCAACTACTTCTTGGGCGAGATATCGTACATAACCAAGGCGCTTTCGGCGGTGCTGCAGCTCGCCGTCACGATGGACTACTCCATCTTCCTCTGGCACAGCTACAACGAGCAGCGCGAGCTCTGCCCCGACGACCCGAAGGAAGCGATGGCGCGCGCGATCAAGTCCACGCTGACGAGCGTCGTCGGCAGCTCGGTCACGACGGTGGCGGGCTTCATCGCGCTCTGCTTTATGTCCTTCACGATGGGGCGCGACCTCGGAATAGTTATGGCGAAGGGCGTTCTGCTCGGCGTCGTCGGCTGCGTGACGGTGCTTCCCGCGCTGATTCTCGTGCTCGACAAGCCCCTGC
The DNA here is from genome assembly GCA_017620395.1 of Clostridia bacterium. Taxonomy (NCBI): domain Bacteria; kingdom Bacillati; phylum Bacillota; class Clostridia; species Clostridia bacterium. Next base: position 75,547 of record JAFZQJ010000032.1, read on the forward strand.
AGAAGACGAAGCACCGCTCGCTCATACCGAAAACGCGCGGCTTCGCGAAGCTCCTCGTCAAGTTCTTCCCCGTCCTGCTGGTCGTCTTCTTCGCGCTGATCCCGCCGGCGTACTACGGCTACGCGAAGACGAACTCGGAGGTCTATTACGATCTCGGCGAGGTGCTGCCGCGGGATATGGAGAGCATCGTAGCCAACACCAAGCTGCGCGAGGAGTTCGATATGGCGTCCACGCACATGCTGCTGGTGGAGACCTCCGTGCCGCAGAAGGACGTCCGCGCGATGACGCGCGAGATGCGGCAGGTGGACGGCGTGAAGCACGTGCTCGGGCTGACTTCGCTGCTCGGCTCCCGCGTGCCGGTGGAGGCGCTGCCCGACTCCGTCACCTCCCTGCTTCGCAGCGACAAGTGGGAGCTGATGCTCGTCAGCTCAGAATACCGCGTCGCGAGCGACGACGTCAACGCGCAGGTCGCGGAGCTCAACACGATACTCAAGAAATACGACGCGGGCGGCCTGCTCATCGGCGAAGCGCCCTGTATGAAGGATATGATCGACACCACCGACCGCGACTTCCGCGTCGTCAACATAGTTTCGATACTCGCGATCTTCGTGATAATCGCGCTGGTCGAGAAGAGCGTTTCGCTGCCGTTCATACTCATAGCGGTCATCGAGCTCGCGATCTTCATAAACCTCGGACTGCCGCACTACCTCGGGCAAAACCTGCCCTTCATCGCCCCGATATGCATAAGCACGATACAGCTCGGCGCGACGGTCGACTACGCGATACTGATGACGACGCGCTACAAGACCGAACGCCTCGGCGGCAAGGACAAACGCTGGTCCGTATACACCGCGCTCGTGAATTCGATACCGTCGATAGTCGTTTCCGGTATGGGGCTTTTCGCCGCGACCTTCGGCGTCGCCCTCTATTCCGATATAGATATGATAAGCTCGATGTGTATGCTGATGGCGAGAGGCGCCGTGATAAGTATGGTAATGGTCATCCTCGCGCTACCCGCGCTGCTGATGCTCTGCGACAGAGTCGTATGCGCGACCACCGCTGGAATGACGCATTTGAGAAAAACGGGCGCCGCCCGTTCCGATACGGAGGGAAAATGATATGAGAAAGAACGTTATGAAGATACTCGCGGTATGCCTTTGCGCCGCGATGCTCGCCGCGGGCTGCGGCGGCGTCAACTCCGCCGCCGTGCCGGAAGCCGACGCGACCGCCGTTTCCGGCGTTGAAGCCGCGGTGAACGAAACCGCGGCCGGCGCTTCCGCGGACGCGGGATACAAGGACGAAACGGTCTACGTGCTCGCCGATGCCGAGGGCGCGATCAGCAAGATAATCGTCAGCGACTGGATAAAGAATCCGTCCGGCGCCGCCTCGATAACCGACTACACCGAGCTGACCGACGTCGAGAACGTCAAGGGCGACGAGACCTACACGCTCGGCGGCGACGGAACGCGCGTCTGGAAGGCGGACGGGAACGACGTCTGCTATCAGGGGCGCGCCGACAAGGAGCTGCCCGTCTCCGTCAGCGTAAGCTACACCCTCGACGGAAAGAGCGTCGCTCCGTCTATGCTCGCCGGCAAAAGCGGAAAGGTAACGATACGTTTCGACTTCACGAACAGGCAGTATGAGACCGTGAAGGTCGGCGGCGAAAGCGTCCGCGTATACGTTCCCTTCGCGATGCTGACCGGAATGATACTCGACAACGCCGCCTTCACCGACGTGCAGGTCACGAATGGCAAGATCATCAACGACGGCGAACGCACCTTCGTCATAGGGCTCGCCTTCCCCGGACTCGCCGAATCGCTCGGCGTTTCCGGCGACACGATCGAGATCCCCGACTATATCGAGATCTCCGCGCAGACGAACTGCTTCGCCACCGACACCTGCGTCACGCTCGCGACGAACGGGCTTTTCAACGATATCGACGCCGGCAAGTTGGACGCCTCCTCGCTGACCGACTCCGTCGACAAACTCGGCGGCGCGATGGGACAGCTTCTCGACGGCTCCTCCAAGCTCTACGACGGACTCGCTGCGCTGCTGAACAAGTCCGGCGAGCTGGTCGCCGGCATCGACGCGCTCGCGCAGGGCGCCTCCGCGCTGAAGGACGGCTCCGCGCAGCTCAACGGCGGCGCGGCGCAGCTCCAATCGGGCGCGGCGCAGCTCTGCGAAGGGCTGAAGACGATCGCCTCCAACAACGACGCGATCAACGGCGGCGCGAAGCAGGTCTTCGAGACGCTGCTCGCCACCGCGCAGACGCAGCTTTCCGCCGCGGGGCTCGAAGTTCCGCAGCTCACGGTCGAAAACTACGCCGACCTGCTTTCCGCCGTCATCGCCTCCCTCGACGAGGACGCGGTATATCAGAAGGCGCTTCAGGCGGTGACCGCCGCTGTCGAAGCTGAACGCGGCTACGTGACCGAGCAGGTCACCGCCGCCGTGCGCGCGCAGGTCGAAGCCGAAGTCACCGCCGCCGTGCGCGAAAACGTCGCGGCGCAGGTCGTCCCCGCGGCGACCGGTATGAGCAAGGTGGACTATGACGCCGCCGTCGCCGCCGGATACGTCGACGAGGCGACGCAGGCCGCCGTCAGCGGCGCGATAGACGCGCAGATGGCGTCCGACGCGGTCGCGGCGACCGTCGCGCAGAACGTCGAGGTGCAGATGGCGACCGATAAGGTGCAGGGCGCGATCGCGCAGAACGTAGAGGCGCAGATACAGAAGGCGATCTCCGACAATATGGCGGGCGAAGAGGTGCAGGCGCAGCTCGCCGCCGCCTCCGAGGGCGCAAGGCGGATCATCTCGCTGAAGACCTCGCTCGACAGCTATAACGCCTTCTACCTCGGACTGCTCGCCTACACCGGCGCGGTCTCCGACGCCGCCTCCGGCGCCGCTTCGCTGAAGTCGGGCGCCGACGGGCTGAAGGACGGCTCCGGCAAGCTCGCGGAGGGCGCTTCGCAGCTCAACGACGGACTCGCCGCGCTGAAGAACGGACTGCCCGCGCTGACCGAAGGCGTCACGCAGCTCCGCGACGGCGCGATGCGGCTTTCCGGCGGACTCAGGCAATTCTCCGAGGAAGGCATAGGCAGGATCGCGCAGCTCCTCGGCGGCAAGCTCGGCGGCGTGCTTGAACGCCTCAAGGCGGTCATCCGCGTTTCCGAGGATTACCGCAGCTTCGGCGGCATCGCCGACGGCGCCGACGGAAGCGTCAAGTTCATCTACCGTCTCGACGGCGTGAGCGCGAAGTAACGCCCGCAAAAAAGCGTAAAGAAACACCCCCGTCCCGCAGGATCGGGGGTGTTTTTGCGTTCGCTTGTATTCCGCGCGGATACGCGCATTATTCCGTAAACAGCGGGGTGGAGTAGTATCTGTCGCCGCTGTCGGGGAGGAGCGCGACTATCGTCTTGCCCTTGTTCTCCGGCCGCTTGGCGATCGTCAGCGCCGCGTGCAGCGCCGCGCCGGAGGAGATGCCTACGGAGACGCCCTCCTTTTTCGCCAGCAGCTTCGCGGCGGCGAAGGCGTCCTCGTTCGTCGCGCGGAAGACCTCGTCGTAGACGGAGGTGTTCAGCACGTCCGGCACGAAGCCCGCGCCGATGCCCTGAATCTTATGCGGGCCGGCGACGCCCTCCGAAAGCACCGGAGAGGAATCCGGCTCGACGGCGACGACCTTGACGGCGGGGTTCTGCTCCTTGAGGTATTCGCCGGTGCCGGTAACGGTGCCGCCGGTGCCGACGCCCGCGACGAAGATATCGACTTTGCCGTCGGTGTCGCGCCAGATCTCGGGGCCGGTGGTCGCCTTATGGATAGCGGGGTTGGCGGGGTTGACGAACTGCCCGGGGATGAAGCTGTCCGGGATCTCCGCGGCGAGCTCCTCCGCCTTCGCGATCGCGCCCTTCATGCCCTTCGCGCCGTCGGTCAGCACCAGCTCCGCGCCGTACGCTTTGAGTATGTTGCGGCGCTCGACGCTCATCGTTTCCGGCATAGTCAGAATGATGCGGTAGCCCTTCACGGCGGCGATGGAGGCAAGGCCGATGCCGGTGTTTCCGCTCGTCGGCTCGATGATGACGGAGCCGGGTTTGAGCAGTCCCTTCTTCTCGGCGTCCTCGATCATCGCCTTCGCGATCCTGTCCTTGACGCTTCCCGCGGGATTGAAGTATTCGAGCTTCACGAGCACCGTCGCCTCCAGCGACAGCTCTTTTTCTATATTCACTGTTTCGACCAGCGGCGTGTTGCCGATGAGTTCTATCGCGCCTTTGTAGATATTAGCCATTGTTATCCTCCTTTACTGAATCGCGGCGAAGCCGTTCTCAAGGTCGGCGATGATATCGTCGACGTGTTCCGTGCCTATGGAAAGGCGTATCGTGCCTTCGCGTATGTCCTGCTCCTCAAGCTCCCGCGGCGAAAGCTGCGAATGCGTCGTCGTCGCCGGGTGGATGACGAGGGATTTGACGTCCGCGACGTTCGCCAGCAGCGAGAAGACTTTGAGCGCGTCTATGAAGCGCCACGCTTCCTCCCTGCCGCCCTTGATATCGAAGGTGAAGATCGAGCCGCCTCCGTTGGGGAAGTATTTCTCATAGAGCGCGTGCTGCGGATGATCGGGCAGCGAGGGGTGGTTGACGCGCTCGACAAGCGGATGCTTCGCGAGGTATTCGACGACCTTCTTTGTGTTCTCCGCGTGGCGCTCCAGGCGGAGCGACAGCGTTTCTATCCCCTGCAGCAGCAGGAACGCGTTGAACGGCGAGATCGCCGCGCCGGTGTCGCGCAGCAGTATCGCGCGGACGTAGGTGACGAACGCCGCCGGGCCGGCCGCCTCCGTGAAGGCGACTCCGTGGTAGCTCGGGTTCGGCGCGGCTATGTTCGGGTACTTCTCCGGAGTCCACGCGAACCTGCCGGAGTCGACGATTATGCCGCCGAGCGTGGTGCCGTGGCCGCCGAGGAACTTCGTCGCCGAGTGGACGACGATATCCGCGCCGTGCTCTATCGGGCGGAAGAGGTAGGGCGTGCCGAAGGTGTTATCCACAACGAGCGGAACGCCGGCTCCGTGCGCAATCTGCGCGAGCGCGTCGATATCCGGTATGTCGCTGTTCGGGTTGCCGAGCGTTTCGGCGTAGACCGCCTTCGTATTCGGGCGTATCGCCGCCCTGACTTCGTCAAGATCGTGTATGTCGACGAAGGTCGTTTCGATCCCGTACTGCGTGAGCGTGTGCGCCAGCAGGTTGTAGCTGCCGCCGTAGATCGTCTTCTGCGCGACGATATGCTCGCCCTGCCGCGCGAGCGCCTCTATCGTATAAGTGATCGCCGCCGCGCCGGACGCGACCGCGAGCGCCGCGACGCCGCCCTCCAGCGCCGCGACGCGCTTCTCGAGCACGTCCTGCGTGGAGTTGGTCAGGCGTCCGTAGATGTTGCCGGCGTCGCGCAGGCCGAAGCGGTCCGCCGCGTGCTCCGAATTATGAAAAACGTAGCTCGTCGTCTGGTATATCGGCACCGCGCGCGAATCGGTCGCGGGGTCCGCCTGCTCCTGCCCGACGTGGAGCTGAAGCGTCTCGAATTTATATGCCATGGATGTCAGTCCTTTCTTTTTTCTGGATGTTTGCCGTAATAGTCCTCAATGGCGTTCAGTATCGCTTCCTCGGCGAGCACCGAACAGTGCATCTTGTACGCCGGAAGCCCGTCGAGCGCCTCCGCGACGGCTTTGTTGGTCAGCGCCTTCGCCTCCGAAAGCGGCCTGCCCTTGATGAGCTCGGTCGCCATCGAACTGGAGGCGACGGCGCTCGCACACCCGAAGGTCTCGAACTTCACGTCGCTGATTGTATCGCCGTCTATTTTCAGATAGATCCGCATTATGTCGCCGCATTTCGCGTTGCCGACCTCTCCGACGCCGTCCGCGTTCTCGATAACGCCGACGTTGCGCGGGTTGCGGAAGTGATCCATCACCTTTTCGCTGTAAAGCGCCATTTTATCACCTTCTCAAAGCTGAGTTTTGTATCACAGAATAAACTCCGATTTGCCTGAAACGAGGTCGCGCCAGACGGGAGAAAAACCGCGCAGGCGTTCGACGACCTCCTTCACCGACGAGATCATATATTCGACCTCGGCCTCCGTCGCGTCCTCGCCGAGCGTCAGCCGCAGCGAGCCGTGAGCGACGTCGTGAACTCTGCCGATGGCGAGCAGGACGTGGCTCGGATCGAGCGAGCCGGAGGTGCACGCCGAGCCGGAGGAGGCGCATATGCCCGCGTCGTCCAGCATCAGCAGCAGCGATTCGCCCTCTATGCCCTCGAAACAGAAGTTGACGTTCGAAGGCAGGCGCCGCTTCGCGTCGCCGTTCAGCGCCGAGTGAGGTATCTCCGCGAGCCCCGCTATGAGCCGGTCGCGCAGCGCCGTAAGCCTCGCGGCGTTCGCCGCCATGCCGCCGACGGATTCCTTAAGCGCCGCTGCCATAGCCGCGATACCCGCAACGTTTTCCGTTCCTGCGCGGCGGCCGCCCTCCTGCGCTCCGCCTTCTATCAACGCCGCCGGCTTCACGCCGCGGCGGACGTAAAGGAAGCCGACGCCCTTCGGCCCGTGAAACTTATGCGCCGAGGCGGAAAGCATATCGACTTTGTCGGCGTTCACGTCGACCGGTATGTGCCCGACCGCCTGCACCGCGTCGGTGTGGAAAAGCGTTCCGCGGCGGCGGCAGATCTCTCCTATTTCGCTTATCGGCTGGATGGTGCCGATCTCGTTGTTCGCGTACATAACGGTGACAAGGCAGGTGTCGTCCCTTATCGCCGCCTCGACCTCTGAGGCGCGTACGATCCCGTCCGCGCGAACGGGCAGGTAGGTCACCTCGAAGCCGTCCTTCTCGAGCTTCGCGAGGGTGTGGAGCACCGCGTGGTGCTCGACGGCGTCGGAAACTATGTGCCGCCTGCCCGCCTTTCTGCCGAGTTCGGCGGCGGTAAGCAACGCCTGGTTATCCGATTCCGAGCCGCCGGAGGTGAAGATTATCTCCCGCGGCTCCGCCCCGATACATCGGGCGACCTCCGCGCGCGCGGCTTCGAGCGCTTCCTTCGCGCGCTGTCCCGCCCCGTAAAGGCTGGACGGGTTATACCAGCAATCGTCTATATACGGCGCCATCGCCGCTTTCGCGGCCGCGCTCATTTTCGTCGTCGCGGCGTTATCCGCGTATATGAACATGGTCTCACCTGCCGTTCGTTACCGAGATTATACAATCAATTGCCTACTATGTCAATAGGTAATTGAAAAATTTTTTTGAAATTATTTTCGGGCGGCTCTTGATTTGCCTATTTAACCTGTGGTATAATAGGCGAAAGAGGTGAGCGAAATGATCTCGACCAAAGGACGCTACGCCCTGCGCGTTATGCTCGATCTCGCGGAGCACGCGGACGGCCCGACTCCGCTGAAGGAGATCGCCGAGCGTCAGGAGATATCGAAAAAGTATCTGGAAATAATCGTGCGCGAGCTCGTCCGCGCGAAGCTGATACGCGGCTCCAGCGGCAAGGGCGGCGGCTATACGCTCTGCCGCGCGCCTGAGGAATACACCGTAGGCGAGATACTCGCGCTGACGGAGGGCACGCTCGCCGCCGTCGCCTGCCTCGCGGAAGGCGCGGAGAAATGCCCGCGCGCAGCGAAGTGCCGCACGCTCCCGATGTGGTCCGAGCTGGACGGCCTGATTCACGATTACTTCTATTCGAAAAAGCTCAGCGACCTGATGAAATGAGCGAAAGCCAAACGAAAACGCCCTCCCGCGGGAGGGCGTTTCTTTTTACGCTTTTATTTCATCGCGATGAGCTCGGGGAGCGTCGCCTCGAAGTCGACGCCGTACCACGGCTTATCCGCGCTTTCAAGCGTGACCTCGATTGTGCGCGCGGTGTAGTCCGCGGCGATGCGCATCGCGTCGCGCCAGTCGCGCCCCTTCATTATCTCGCCCACGCAGGCGCTGGAGAAAAGGTCGCCCGTGCCGTGATAGACCGCGTCCACGCGGTCGTTCTGATAGACGTAGTATTCGCCGCTTTCGCGGTCGAAGCCCATGACGCCGGTCTTGCCCTTCTCGAGCGAAACGCCGGTGATGACGTTGACCCGCGCGCCGAGGTCGTTCATGCGGCGCAGCAGTTCCTTGATATAGTCGACGCCGTATTCCTCGCGGTAGTCCATACCGGTCATCAGCGACGCCTCGGTGATGTTCGGAACGACGATGTCCGCGCCGGCGCAGAGCTCGGCGTTCTTCCTGACGTAGTCCATATCGAAGGCGGGGTAAAGCTTGCCGTTATCAGCCATGACCGGATCGACGAAGATCACGGTGTTTTCGCCGCGGAAGTCGCGGAAAAGCCGCTTTATCATGTCGATCTGCTCGATCGTGCCGAGGTAGCCGGTGTAGATTGCGTCGAACTTCACGCCCTCGCTCTTCCAGTGCGCCGTTATCGGCTCTATCTGGTCGCTCAGGTCCTTGCAGGTGAAGTTTTTGAACATCGTGTGCGTGGAAAGCACCGCCGTCGGCAGAATGACCGTTTCCGAGCCGAGCGCCGATATGACCGGCAGCGCGATCGTCAGCGAGCATTTGCCCAGGCAGGATATATCCTGTACCGTCAAAACCTTTTTCATAATACCCTTCCTTTCGGCAGCGGGGCGCGCCCCGCGAATAGAATACTACGAGTATAACACAGTTTCCGCGAAAATCAAGTGAAAAAATATGAAAATTTTGTAAAACATATACTCGCTGCGGTCAGTGACAAGGCCTGTACGCCGATAAAGACCGCCGTACCGCTTGCGCCGCCGAGCCCGGAAAAAACGGGAAACGGACAAGGCGCCGCCTTGTCCGTTTCATCTGCCGCTTTCAAATCACGGGTTTCATCAGTTTATTTCAGCGTGAGCAGTCTTTCCTTCAGTTCGCGCTTGCGCTCGTACATTTTGTTATCCGCACGCTCGAAAACCGTATTGTAATCGTTGTCTTCGCCGCGAACGAAGTCGCTCAGGCCGCTCGATACGACAACAAGCCCGTTCTCCTGGTTTTCCTCAACCTGCCGATTGAAATCCTCAAGCAGCGCCTCTCTGTTGCGGTAGTCGTCTCCCTCGAGGAACGCGACGAATTCGTCGCCGCCTATGCGGAATACCGGACTGCGCTTGAAACGGGTGCAGATCAGCTCGGCGGCGCTTTCCAGATATCTGTCTCCGGCGTCATGGCCTTCGGTATCGTTTATTATCTTCAGGCCGTTCAGGTCAAAGACCACGGCCGCGAACTCCTCAACGTCGCCGTTCTCAATGCGGCGGTCCAGCTCGGCCTTCGCCTCGGCGTAGGCGTGCGGGTTTTTGACTCCGGTGAGCGAGTCGGTGTACGCCTTATGCCGCGCCGTGCCGAGCTCGAGGCTTCGCGCCTTTCTCTCATCCTCGATAATGAAAGCGTGGATGAGGCAGGTCGTGATAAGACAGCCGATCGCGTAAAGCGGGAGCAGCGAGAACCACGTCTGCGCTATGATAAACACCGACATAACTATGCCGGAAAATCCGATCGTGCGGTGGTGGAGACGCGATTTGCCTTTTGTCTTCAGCGCCACGATGAGCGCGTAGACCGAGATCGCGAGGAACATCAGCAGCTGAAGCGCGAGCGTAAAGTGCCTCACCGCTCCGGGTTGATAGCCGTTGTTCTCATCGAAATAGTACACGAGCCGCCAGCTCGGGAATATATAGTTCAGGATCAGCGTTACGAAGGTATAAACGGGTATCAGCCAGCCGATGCAGAGCAGCATCGTACTCCCCGCGCTCTTTCTGCCGAGGTAGGCGACGACGTATCTGACCCAGAGCAGCACGGATACCGACATCAGCATAAAGTAGACGGCTGTATCCAGATTCAGAAGCGTCATCAGCTTGAAGTGATCGAAAAGCCCCCACAGGACGTCCGATACGTAGTACGCCAGTACGCTGAACAGAAAACGCTTGTAAAGAATCTTAACCTGCGCGTCGGCGTCCTTGCTGGCGCTGAGGACGTTGTGGTTGATGATCAACGTTATTATTAAAGATAGTAACCCGAAGCTCGAGTAGTAAATCGAGTCGTACATACCGCCGGTCTTCTTTCGTTCGTCTTCTTTGATTCCGCGGGCGAGAACGCCCATATTATCTAAATAATTATTTTATAACAAATGTCGCATTTTGTCAATACGTTCGGCGCGAAACGGCGTTACCCGCCGAGCATCGAACGGACGGCCATATCGGCCAGGGACTCCATTCCGTCGGCGTCGGGGTGCGTTCCGTCGACGGAGGAATAGGGCGTATGGAATCCGTAAAAGTCTATGAGACGCACGTTTCCGCCCTCATCTTCGACCGCCTGCCTGATTATATCGTTGAAGGTCTCGACGTGGACGCCCTCGCAGACCGGCGGGAACACGAAGTCCGGCCTGCCGGGTATGAAGGTCGTTCCGAGCGTGCAGCACCATATTTCCGCTTCGGGATAGTTCCTGCGAAGCTTGCCGAGCATCATCGCGTAGGCTTCGGAAAAGACGGTATCCGTGATCCCGCTCGCTATATCCTCGTCGCCGTCATAGTACTCCTCCCGCGTCATATCCGGACGCGCCCCGAAGCCCCAGTCGTTCGTGCCGAGGTAGACGATTATCACGTCCGGAAGCGCGTCTCCGACGTGCAGTCCGCCGGTGCGTTCGTCGCAGCAGCCGGACGGGAACTGTTCGTCGTAGTAAGGGATGCGCGTGACTCTGCTGCCGGACCACGAATCGTTCACAAGCAGTCTGCCGCCCAGGCGGTCTATCACCTTTCCCCACCACGTATCGAGCGGCTTCAGCACCCGCACGATCCACGAATTCGTGCCGTAGTAGTAGAGATTGTATCCGTCGGGATTGTATCCCTCGAGCGTGCTTATCGAGTCGCCGAGTATCGAGAACGCCTTGCCGGCGTAAGGGGATTCCGAAACGCGATTATCCATCATAATATTCTCCCTTATCGTATTGATATGCGTAACCTAAAAGTTCTTTCATAGTTCTTATCGATTTTTTGTATCCCTTAATTTCTAAAACGCCGTTATCTTCGCAAATTCGGTATTACTGATATAACTCTGTTTTATTGTATCACAAATATCGCTCGTTTTCAACGCCCGTTTTGCCGAAATCGCTCAGACGGAAGCGCTGTGCGACCGCTCGCACGCCGCCGCGCGGGCGGATGCGCGGAAAAACGCCCGGACACAACAAAAAAACAGCGGGCATACTTGACGTACCGCCGCTGTTTTTATGCGTATGTACGCAAAACAGCCGTTCAAAACACGCTTATACACGATCCGAACGTCATGCTTTTTTGCGAAAGGCTCCCTCAAAGGCACGCGCTTACTTTATCCCTCTCCCGAACGCGTACGCTTCGTCAAGCTCCTCGGCTCTGGCGTTCGCCTCGCCGGGGTCGTTTATCCCGCCGCAGAAAAGCGTTCCCGCGAGCTCCGCTTTTTCAAAGCAGTCAACCCAGCCCTGCAATCCGGAAACGGCTTTTTCGGGAGTATAAGCCTCATCCTCCGCGGCGACCGAAAGCATATAGACCCTGCGGAACCTGTAATCGGATGAATAAAGCGGATTCATACGGTCAAGCAGCGTCTTCATCTGCCCGCACATTTCATAATAATAAATCGGCGTGACGAATACCAGAGTATCCGCATTCTTGACCGTTTCCGCGATTTCGACCGCGTCGTCTTTCTGCACGCACTTCTGCGTTTTCTGACAGGCAAGACACCCGATGCAGAACTTTATTTCCCTGCCCTTCAGGCTGATTTGCCCGACCTCGTGTCCGGCGTCCTTCGCTCCGGCGATCAGTCGATCCGCGAGAATATCGGAATTGCTTTTTGCGCGGAGACTCGTTTTGATTACAAGTACTTTGCTCATAGTCGTTATCCTCCGTATGTAATTGTCAGCGTTACGTTTCCGTTGCCCAACAGCGCCGCCATATCCGCGGCGCTCCGGTCGGAAATCCTGCCGAGCCGCGTGTATGCCCACGAATTCGAGCCGTAGAAAACTACGATCTGATTGCCCGAATACAGGACGATATCGCCCGCGTCCGTCGTCGTTTGAACGTCGTTCCGCGGAAGGCTTTGCCCGAGTGAACCGACCTGTTCAAATCCGCCGTACGCCGACATTTGTACCGTGAGCCCTTCTGATGAAACCAGGTCGATCAGCGCACTGACGGACTCGTTGTCTTCCCATTCAACGGCGACCTCCGTGCCGTTTATCTTTAAGCGCAGCGTCTTTTCCGTATCCGTGTTCTCCGTTTCTGAAGATTCCGCGGTTTGACTGTCCGCCCGCGGGCTTTCCGTTTCCCCTTTTTCCTGCGGCGTTCCGGAAGCGTCCGCAGTCCGCGCCCCGCCGCAGGCGGCAAGCGCGAGAATCAGTATTAAACCGATGACGATCGCTGAAAACCTGTTTTTATTCACGGCCGCTCCTATCTCAAATACTCTTTGAAAAACGCTTCCATTTTTTCAAACGGAATCGCGCCGGTTTTTCCGCCGTCGTACAGATCGGTGTGGGAAGCGCCGGGTATGATCATCAGTTCCTTGTTGCCGTTATACCTGCCGCCTTCCGTCATATTTGCGTAAGCGTCTCGGCTGAAATAGCAGGAATGCGCCTTTTCGCCGTGTATGATCAGCACGGCGGACCGGATTTCGTTTGAGTATTGAAGTATCGGCTGATTGATGAAGCTTTCGCAGCCGATGACGTTCCAGCCGCCGTTGGAATTGAGCGAGCGGGGATGGTATCCTCGCGGCGTTTTGTAATAATCGTAATAATCCTTCACGAAGAACGGCGCGTCCTCCGGCAGCGGATCGACCACGCCGCCGCCGAGCTTGTATTCGCCGTTTTTCAGATCCTCGAGCCGCTGCGCGCACATGGCGGCTCTTTTCTGATAGCGTGCTTCCTCGCTGTCTTCGCTGTCAAAATAACCCTTTGCGTTCACGCGGGTCATATCGTACATGGTGGAAGCAACGGTCGCCTTAACGCGGGTATCCAGCGCGGCGGCGTTGAGCGCCATGCCGCCCCAGCCGCAGATACCGATTATGCCGATACGGTCGGGGTCGACGTTTTCATTCAGAGAAAGAAAGTCCACGGCCGCCATAAAGTCTTCCGTGTTGATATCCGGCGAAGCCATATAGCGGACGCTGCCGCCGCTTTCGCCGGTAAAGGACGGGTCGAATGCGACCGTCACGAAGCCGCGCTCCGCCATCGTCTGCGCGTAGAGCCCCGAGCACTGTTCCTTTACCGCGCCGAACGGACCGCAAACCGCGATCGCCGGCAGTCTGCCGACAGCGTCTTTCGGCTTATATACGTCCGCGGCGAGGGTTATCCCGTAGCGGTTGACGAACGTTGCCTTGGCGTGATCGACCTTACCGCTCTTCGGAAAGGTCTTATCCCACTGCGCCGTGAGTTCGAGTTTTTCGGCTTTTATCATATTGCGCTCCTCCGTTTCAACGCGGGCGCGTCGCTCCCGCATTCGCGTTTTACGATTATATTATAATGTAAACACCCCGCGCTGTGTCAAGTGTTTTTTTCGATGCGATATGTTTGCCTTACGGCAAACGTGATATTTTTCGCTTGCGCGAAAAGTGATATTATATTCGTTCCTTCACTCGTCCGCAGGACGAATATCACTGCGAAGCAATATAACTCGACCGAAGGTCGAATATAACTCGTTCCGAAGGAACGAATATAGTTGAAAAAAGCACTTGCTTTCGCAAGTGCTTTTTTCTGGCTCCCCCTGTTGGGCTCGAACCAACGACCCTGCGGTTAACAGCCGCATGCTCTACCACTGAGCTAAGGAGGAATGTTGCCGAACCGAAGTTCGGCAATGTCGGCATTGACCTATTTTCCCGGGCCGTCGCCAGCCAAGTATTTTCGGCACTGATGAGCTTAACTTCCGTGTTCGGGATGGGAACGGGTGAACCTCAACGTCATAAACACCGACTATTCAGGATTTACACCCTGAAAACCGAATGACAAGGTAATGTGAAGGAGAAAAAGGGAGGACGGGCAATGGTCCTTGACTAGC
>JAFZQJ010000033.1 GCA_017620395.1 Clostridia bacterium
CTTTTTAAGATGCGGAGCAGTTTTGAACGAGATGTTTATCGTTCAGGCAAAACAACAAAACAGCGGTCATACTTGATGTATGGCCGCTGTTTTTTGTGAAGCATGGGCGGGAAACAGCCGTTCAAAACCCGACTTATCCCTTATCTGCACGCCCTTTCCTTCGGGGCTTTCTTTTGTTGCAAATAGAGCGGGATAATGGTATAATACCGGTATATTCCACAAGGAGGCGCTGTATGAAAATCGTTGCACTCGGCGGAGGCACGGTCGACGAAAGCTCCGCAGTCGAAAAGTATATAGTCGAATTCAGCGGAAAAGAACGTCCGCGCTTTCTGTTTCTGCCCACGGCAAGCGGCGACGGCGGACATTACATAAACGCCGTAAAGCGCACCTATAAGCGCCTCGGCTGCGCAGCGGACGCGCTGTGCCTCGTTCGCGCAGAATACGCGGCCGACGAGCTTGAATCACGCGTTTCAGCCGCCGATATTATCTACGTCGGCGGGGGCGATCCGCTGCGGATGATGACCGTCTGGGAACGCGTCGGGATACTCCCGCTGCTGAAAGCGGCGGCGGGACGCGGCGCGGTCATGTGCGGAGTCAGCGCGGGCGCGATGTGCTGGTTTGCCTCCGGCTACAGCGACCGCGACTATTACGACAGCTCCGTCTCATCCCCTTCATACCGGCTGATAGACGGCCTCGGCTTCATTCCGGCCGTCTGCTGCCCGCATTACGACGAGCCCGGGCGCGACAGCTTCGACGCGGCCTGCGCATCGTTCTCGCTGCCCGGGGTCGCGCTCGAAAACGACGTCGCGCTCGTTTGCGACGGCTCCGCCTGCTCCCTCGTTAAAAACGACGGGCGCAAACGCGGGTGGCTGCTTACCGCCGAAAACGGTTACGTTTTGAAAACGGAACTGCGCGGAGTTTTTTCGCTATGATAATATATTTGTAAAAAATGCGGCGCTTTTTTCGCTGAAACTATTGACAAAAACGCGAAAAACTACTATTTTATAATAGAAAACTTATCCGGTCGAGGATGCCCTTTCACAAGGGGTACGTTCCGCGGAACTGGGGGTTGAGAAATGGCCAACTCGGAAATTGTCCGTTTGGAAAACATTCATAAGGAATTTGACGGCGAAACAGTACTCGATAACATCAACCTGTCGATAAGGGACAAGGAATTCGTCACGCTGCTGGGCCCTTCGGGGTGCGGCAAGACTACCACCCTTCGCATTATCGCGGGATTTGAGACTCCGACATCGGGTAATGTTTTTTTCTTTGATAAGATAATTAACGACGTTCCGCCGCACAAGCGCGAGGTGAACACAGTATTCCAGCGCTATGCGCTCTTTCCTCACCTCAACGTTTTTGAAAACATCGCGTTCGGCCTGCGCCTGAAAAAGACGCCCGAGAAAATCATCCGCGAAAAAGTCTTCGAGATGCTGAAGCTGATCAACCTCAATGGCTTTGCGAAGCGCAACGTCAACTCGCTCTCCGGCGGACAGCAGCAGCGCGTCGCGATCGCCCGTGCGCTGATAAACTCGCCCCGCATGCTGCTTCTCGACGAGCCGCTCGGCGCGCTCGATCTGAAGCTCCGCAAGGATATGCAGGTCGAACTGAAGAATATCCAGCAACAGATGGGCGTCACGTTCGTCTACGTTACGCACGACCAGGAGGAAGCCCTCTCGATGAGCGACACCGTCGTCGTTATGGATAACGGCGTCATTCAGCAGATCGGCACGCCTCAGGATATATACAACGAGCCGCAGAACGCCTTCGTCGCCGACTTCATCGGCGAGAGCAACATCATCGACGGCGTTATGCTCGACGACTATCTCGTTTCCATTTTCGGCTACAAGTTCAAGTGCCTCGACTCCGGCTTCGAGCAGAAGGAGCCGGTCGACGTAGTCATACGCCCCGAGGACATCGATATCGTCCGCGCCGATTCCGGACATCTTTCCGGCGTAGTCACCAACGTTACGTTCAAGGGGGTGCACTACGAAATAATCGTTGACGTCAAGGGCTTCAAGTGGATGATACAGACGACGGACTTCCACGCCCAGGGCGACACGATCGGCATCAAGTTAAATCCGGACGACATTCATATTATGAAAAAGTCCGAATACTCCGGCAAGTTCGGCGACTACTCCTCATATTCCGAGGAATACGACAAGCTCGACGACGCGACCATCCTCAACGATGACTCCGACGCGGAGGTGATCGACTGATGCGCGAAAAGCTTGCCGCGGCGCCCTATCTCGTATGGATGGTTCTCTTTATAGTCGCGCCGCTGATATTCGTCTTCGTCTACGCGTTCACCGACGCGAACGGACATTTCACTTTCGCGAACATCGCCGCGCTGAAGGCGTATCTGCCGACCTTTCTGGATTCGATACTGCTCGGCGCGATAGCGGCGGTGATCTGCCTGCTCATCGCCTATCCGTTCGCATACTTCATATCGCGCACGAAGCCGCGCACGCAGCGCATAATCGTGCTGCTCGTTATGCTGCCGATGTGCATGAGCTTCCTGCTCCGCACGCTGGCGTGGGTATCCTTGTTTGAGGACACCGGCATAATCAACAACTTCCTGACGAGCATCGGCATAGGTCCGTTCAAGCTTATCAGAACGCGCGCCGCTATCGTTTTCGGTATGGTATACAACTACCTGCCGTATATGATCCTGCCGCTCTACACCGTGCTGATGAAGATCGACGGGCGGCTGCTCGAGGCCTCCGCCGACCTCGGCGCGAACAAGGTCAAAACTTTCCGCAAGGTCATCCTGCCGCTCAGTATCCCCGGTATAATTTCGGGAATAACGATGGTGTTCGTGCCGGCGGTCAGCACCTTCTATATCTCCGTGAAGATGGGCCCCGCGGATACGGCCATGATCGGCGACATAATCGAGAAGCAGTTCAAAAACGCCTACAACCCCAACCTCGGCGCGGCGATGAGCCTGGTGCTGATGGTAATGATCATAATCTGTATGGCGGTAATGAACCGCTTTACGGATAACGACGGGGAGGATATCGTGCTATGAAAACGTTCGGCAAGATCTATACCGTCCTCGTATTCGTACTGCTTTACACTCCGATACTGCTGCTGATGCTCTTCTCGTTCAACTCGACGAAGAACACCGTTCATTTCGAGGGCTTTACGCTGAAATGGTACGGCGAGCTCTTCAGCAACAGCAACCTGCTGCACCTGCTGCTCAACACCGTTATAATCGCTGTCATCGCCTCGATAGTCGCGACGGTGCTCGGCACGATGGCGGCGGTCGGCATTCACAAGATGAAGAAACGCATGCAGAGCGTCATCCTCACGGTCACTAATATCCCGATGACCAACCCCGACATCGTGACCGGCGTCTCCCTCGCGCTGCTCTTCGTCTTCATCGGCGGGATGATGAAAAACAACAACGTGCTCGGCTTCTGGACGCTGCTGATCGCGCATATAACCTTTGGTCTGCCCTACGTCATACTCTCGGTACTGCCGAAGATACGGCAGATGGACCGCAACCTGATGGACGCGGCGCTCGACCTCGGCTGCACGCCGTTGAAGGCGTTTTTCAAGGTGATGCTTCCGGAGATAATGCCCGGCGTCTTCACCGGAATGACTATGGTCTTCACACTGTCGCTCGACGACTTCGTCATCAGCTATTTCGTCTACGGCTCCGGCTTCTCGACGCTCCCGATCGAGATATACAACTACACCAAGAAGCCGATCCCGCCGTCGATATACGCGCTGTTCACGATGCTCTTTATCGTCATACTTGCGCTGATGATCTTGATGAACGTCTTCCAGGCGCGCGACGAACGCAAAAAAGCAAGTAAACTCGCGGCGCTTCAGCCGTAACGATAATTACATCCAACGGAGGTACACAAAATGAAAAAAATCATTGCTGCAATCCTTACGCTGACGCTGGTCGCGGCGCTCTTCACGGCGATGCCGACGGTTACGGCCGAAGCTGAAGAAGCAGTCACGATCAACGTTTACAACTGGGGCCAGTACATCGGCGTCGGCGAGGACGACACGATCGACGTCAACGCCGAATTCACGAAGCGCACCGGCATAAAGGTCAACTACACGACCTACGACTCAAACGAAACTATGCTGACGAAGCTGGAAACGGGCGGGTCGAGCTACGATATCATAATCCCCTCGGATTATATGATCGACCGCATGATAAAAAAGGACATGCTCGAGAAGCTGGATTTCTCCAACATCCCGAACTACAAATATATCGACGAAACGTATAAAAACACCGCCTACGACCCGAACAACGAATACTCCGTCCCCTACACCTACGGCACCGTCGGCATCATCTATAACACGAAATACGTCACCAAGACAGTCGACAGCTGGAACATTCTCTGGGACGAGGAATACAAAGACAAGATACTGACCTTCGACAACCCCCGCGATCTTTTCGCGATAGCGGAGTTCCTGCTCGGCATCGACGTCAACACCACCTCCCCCGAGGACTACGAGGCGTGCTACAACAAGCTGCTCGAGCAGAAGCCCGTTCTGCAGCAGTACGTTATGGATCAGATCTTCGACGCGATGATCAATGAATCCGCCTGGATCGCCCCCTACTACGCGGGCGACTTCGTGACGATGCACGAAGATAACCCCGACCTCGCCTTCTGCTATCCGAAGGAGGGCTTCAACTTCTTCATCGACGCCATCTGCATCCCGAAGGGCTGCGAGCACAAGGCGGAAGCCGAAGCGTATATCAACTTCCTCTGCGATCCCGAGATCTCCGGAAAGAATATGGACGCCATCGGCTACGCCACGCCCATTCCGGAGGCGAAGGAATACTTGAGCGAGGAATTCGCCGACAGCGACGTCGTCTACTTCGACGAAGCGACCGCCGCGAACTCCAAGATGTTCAAGGACCTCCCGGACGAGAGCTTCCAGCTGATGAACGATTACTGGTCAAAGCTGAAGGTCGAGGGCTCCGCGGGCTACACGCTCTATATCATCATCGGCGCGGCAATAGTCGCGATAATCGCCGTTGTCGTCATCATCCGCATGCGTAAGAAAAAGCTCTACGAACAGGAATAAGGAAATACACGCACCGTTCTCAGTCAATTGACTGAGAACGGTGCGTGTTGAATAATTCAATCATTTTTTACACAACAAAAAGGAGGCAGCACATGAAAAACAAAACGTTCAGAAAGGCGCTCTCCGCGCTTCTCACCCTCGCGCTCCTGCTCGCGTTCGCGCCGACGGCGGTGATACCCGTCTCCGCGCTCACCGAGGGCGACTGGGAGTACACAGTCAGCGATAATAAAGTTGTTATCACCAAATACAACAGCGTCCTCGACGACTACGTCATCGTACCCGCCGAGCTCGGCGGTCATACGGTATCGATGATCGGCGACAACGCATTCCTTGACTGCGCTTCAATCCTCACGTCAGTGACCTTACCCGACTCGCTCGAGATCATAGGCGACCAAGCGTTCATGAACTGCTCCTCGCTCGAGTCGGTAACCTTCGGCAGCGGGCTGAAGAGCATCGGCTTGGACGCGTTCAGAAATTGCCACTCGCTGGAAATTAACAGCTTCCCCGACTCGCTCGAGAGCATAGGCGACGGCGCGTTCTCGAGCTGCACCTCGCTCACGTCCGTTTCCTTCCCGGCGTCGCTCAAAACGCTCGGAAACGGCGCTTTCCAAAACTCCGGCATCGAAACGGCGACCTTCTCCGGCGCGGGTCCGGAAACGATCGGCATCTCCGCTTTCCGCGCATGCGGCAATCTTGAATCCCTGACCTTCGGCAACGGACTGAAAACGATATGTTCGCACGCCTTTATGGATTGCATCTCGCTTACCTCCGCGACCTTCCCCGACTCGCTCGAGACCATCGAGGACGGCGCGTTCTCGACCTGCCTCTCGCTCGCGTCCGTTTCCTTCCCGGCGTCGCTCATAACGCTCAGAGACTACGCTTTCGACTACTGCTCCGGCATCAAGACGGCGACCTTCTCCGGCGCGGGTCCGGAAACGATCGGCAACTCCGCTTTCCGCTCATGCAGCTCCCTTGAATCCGTGACCTTCGGCAGCGGGCTGAAAACGATAGACGAAGACGCCTTTTCCATGTGCGAAAAACTCTCGTCCGTCAGCTTCCCGGCGTCGCTCGAAACGCTCGCCGAGAATGCGTTCGAGAGCTGCACCGCGCTCGCGACGGTCAACCTGCCCTTCACCGAGGCGGAGTGGACCGCGGCCGGCGGCTGGACGTACTACGGCGTGACCGAAACGAACAACGCCGAGCTTTATAACGCGGCGCTGACCTTTGTGCAGCCCGTGTTCGATTACACAGACAACGGCGGCGTGACTATTACCGGCTGCACTAATATCGACAGATTCCCCGATCTCGTCATCCCCGCGCAGATCGGCGGCAGTGACGTCACAGAGATTGCCGACGACGCCTTCAAAGGCATAGCGACCCTTAAAAGCGTGACCCTGCCCGACAGCGTTTCGGTCATCGGTTACGGCGCCTTCAGCAACTGCACCTCGCTTGAAAGCGTCGAAATCCCGGATAGCTCGAGGCTCTTTATCATCAACAACGTCGCGTTTCAGAACTGCTCCGCGCTCCGGAGCATCAGTCTGCCGGACTCGCTGAGCACTCTCGGACAAAGCGCCTTCGAAAACTGCTCATCGCTCGCGAGCGTGACCTTCGGGAGCAGATGCTCTTTAAACGGTATCGGCTTTATGACGTTCTATGGATGCCGCTCGCTGACAAGCATCGTTCTGCCCGACGCGGTCAGGACTATCGAGGATTCCGCCTTCGAAAACTGCTCATCGCTCGCGTCCGTCACCTTCGGCAACCGGCTGGAGATGATATGTTACAGGGCGTTCGGCGAATGCGACGCGCTCGAAAGCGTCGCCTTCCCCTCCTCGCTCAATACGCTGTCGCAGAACGTGTTCTTCGGCTGCGAATCGCTCGCGACGGTCAACCTGCCCTTCACCAGAAGCGAGTGGAACGCCGCCGGCGGCTGGAGCAAATACGGCGTGGACGCGTCGAACAACGCCGAGCTTTATAACGCGGCGCTGACCTTCGTTAAGCCGGCTCCCGCCTTCACCTACGAAGTCGATTACCGCGGCGCAACGGTCACCGGATGCACGAATATCGACGATATCGAACACCTCGTCATCCCCGCCGAGCTCGGCGGCGAACCGGTACTCAATATAGGCGAAGACGCTTTCAGCGGATGCACCGGCATCAAAACCGTGATCTTACCCGACTCGCTCGAGAACATCGAGGACGGCGCGTTCAAGGGCTGCTCCGCGCTCGCTGCCGTCGACTTCGGCAGCGGAGTGGGAAACATCGAAGGCAGGGCGTTCGAAAACTGCGCCTCGCTCACGTCCGTGACCTTCCCGGACTCGCTTGACGGGATCGGCATCGGCGCGTTCAAGAACTGCACCTCGCTCGCGACAGTCGACTTCGGCAGCGGGCTGGAGGATATAGACTGCAACGCATTCGAAAACTGCGGCGTCACGTCGCTGGTATTCCCCGATTCTCTTGAGTTGATTGACGAATGTGCGTTCAGCGGCTGCGGCAATCTCACTTCCGTCGACTTCGGAGACGGTGTGAAAGAGCTGGGGCAAGGCGCTTTTGAGGGCTGCGTCCTGCTCGAATCCGTCTTCCTCCCGGCTTCGCTCAGTGAGTTTTATGAAGAAGTGTTCGCCGACTGCTCGGCGCTCCGGACGGTCGTCTTCTCCGGCGAAGGCCCGGAGGAGATCGGCAGTGAAGCGTTTGACGGCTGCGGAAACCTCGAATCCGTCACCTTCGGCAGCGGGCTGAAGACGATAGGCGCAAGCGCATTCGACGACTGCGTAAAGCTCGCGACCGTGACCTTCCCGGACTCGCTCGAGACCATCGACGAATACGCGTTCTATGGCTGCACTTCGCTCGCGACCGTTACCTTCGGCAGCGGTCTGAAAACGATAGAGCATCAGGCGTTCTATGAATGCGCCGCGCTCGCGACGGTAAACCTGCCGTTCACCGAAGCGCAGTGGAACGCCGGCGGCGGCTGGGCTCTTTACGGCGTGAACGCCAATAACAACGAAGAGCTTTATAACGCGGCGCTGACCTTCGTCATCCCGGTTCCCGCCTTCACCTATACGGATATCGAGGGCGGCGTGAAGATAACCGGCTGCACGAATATCCGCGATATATACAACCTCGTCATTCCCGCGGAGATAGACGGCAAGGCCGTGCTCGCGATCGGCGACCAGGCGTTCAGCTCGACGGATATCGTCTCCGTCGTCATTCCCGACTCGATCGTGACTATCGAAGAGTACGCGTTCTATTGGTGCCCCTCGCTGACCTCGGTAACCTTCGGCAGCGGTCTGAAAACGATAGAGCGTCAGGCGTTCAACGGCACCGCGCTCACCTCCGTGACCTTCCCCGACTCGCTCGAGAGCATAGGCGAACAAGCGTTCAAGAACTGCGCCTCGCTCGCGTCGGTAACATTCGGCAGCGGGCTGAAAACGATAGGGCGTCAGGCGTTCGGCAGCTGCTCCTCGCTCTCCGCCGTCGTTCTCCCCGACTCTCTCGAAACGATCGGCGCCCGCACGTTCGATAACTGCGACGCCCTGACCTCGATAACCTTCGGCAGCGGGCTGAAGGCGGTAAGCGAAAACATGTTCGAAGGCTGCGACAGCCTCGCCTCCGTCGCGTTCCCCGACTCGCTCGAGACCATAGGCGACGAGGCGTTCAAAAGCTGCAGCCTGCTCGCGTCGGTCACCTTCGGCAGCGGGCTGAAGACGATAGGCTACAGCGCGTTCGACAGCTGCGCCTCGCTCACCTCCGTTTCCTTCCCCGACTCGCTCGAGACCATAGGCAACGACGCGTTCAAATACTGCGCCTCGCTCGCCTCGATAACCTTCGGCAGCGGGCTGAAGACGATAGGCAGCAGCGCTTTCGGCAGCTGCTCCTCGCTCACCTCCGTGACCTTCCCCGACTCGCTCGAGACGCTCGGCGGCCAAGCGTTCTATAGTTGCGGCCTGCTCGAATCGGTCGCCTTCGGCAGCGGGCTGAAAACGATAGACTACGACGCGTTCGGCGGCTGCTCCTCGCTCGCGACCGTTTCCTTCCCGCTCACCGAGGCGGAGTGGAACGCGCTGGGCGGCTGGGATTACTTCAGAGCCGCCGTAAACGGCAACGAGGAGCTCGTTAACGCGACTCTGATCCTGGTCAAGCCCGTATTCACCTACGCGGATATCGAGGGCGGCGTAATTATCACCGGCTGCACGAATATCGACAGATTCCCCGACCTCGTCATCCCCGCCGAGATAGACGGCAAGACCGTGCTCAGGATAGACGCCATGGCGTTTTCCGGCGCCGCGATCAAATCCGTAACTCTGCCCGACTCGCTCGAAAGAATCAATTCGGGCGCGTTCGGCAACTGCGCCGCGCTCACGTCCGTTTCCTTCGGCAGCGGACTGAAGACGATAGCCAATCAGGCGTTCTTGAACTGCGGCAGTCTGACTTCGGTC
Organism: Clostridia bacterium; assembly: GCA_017620395.1. NCBI lineage: Bacteria > Bacillati > Bacillota > Clostridia > Clostridia bacterium. The sequence goes on from JAFZQJ010000033.1 coordinate 9,492, forward strand.
GCCTTCCCGGATTCGCTTGAAGCGATCGATAAGAGCGCGTTCGCCGGCTGCGCCGCGCTCGCGACCGTCACCTTCGGCAGCGGGCTGAAGACGATAGGCGAAGGCGCGTTTAATAGATGCGCTTCGCTGACGTCCGCGGCCTTCCCCGACTCGCTCGAGAGCATCGGCGGCGCCGCGTTCATCTACTGCACCGCGCTCGCGACCGTTACCTTCGGCAGCGGACTGAAGAGCATCGGCGACGACGCGTTCAGCAACTGCCCCTCGCTCACCTCCGTGACGTTCCCCGACTCGCTCGAGACCATAGGCAACGACGCGTTCTATGGCTGCTACGGGCTCGAATCCGTGACCTTCGGCAGCGGACTGAAGAGCATCGGCTTTAACGCGTTTGACGCCTGCTCGGCGCTGAAGTCCGTGACTCTCCCCGACTCGCTCGAGTCGATCGGCAGCAGCGCGTTCGGAATATGCGTAAACCTCGAAACCGTCGTTTTCGGCAGCGGGCTGAAGAGCATCGGCGATTACGCGTTCAGATTCTGCGACAAGCTGGAATCCGTAACGCTGCCCGCGTCGCTCGAAACGATCGAAAGTAACGCGTTCTACGACAGCGGTCTTAAAACGGTCGCCGTTCCCTTCACCGCGGCGGAGTGGACCGCGGCTGGCGGCTGGACTTACTACAGCGTGACCGAAACGAACAACCCCGAGCTTTATAACGCGGCGCCGGTCTTCGTGCAGCCCGCCTTCACCTATACGGATATCGAGGGCGGCGTGAGTATCATCGGCTGCACGAATCTCGACAGATTCACCGAACTCGTCATCCCCGCGCAGATCGACGGCAAGGCCGTGCTCGAGATCGGCAACAGTGCGTTCTATAGATGCCGCTCGCTCACTTCCGTGGCCTTCCCCGACTCGCTCGAAAGCATCGGCGACAATGCGTTCAGCGGCTGCGACGCGATCGCGAGCATCACCTTCGGCAGCGGACTGAAAACGATAGGCGAGGAAGCGTTCGAGGACTGCCACGCGCTCACCTCCGTGACCTTCCCCGACTCGCTCGAAACCATCGGAGATGCCGCGTTCATATCCTGCTACGAGCTCGCGACGGTGACCTTCGGCAGCGGACTGAAGAGCATCGGCGAAAGCGCGTTCCGGAACTGTAAGTTCTCGGCGCTGACCTTCCCGGATTCGCTCGAAAGCATCGGAGAGATAGCGTTTAAGCAGTGCCGCTACCTCAAAACCGTAACGCTCCCCGAAGGGATCGAAACGATAGGCGCGGACGCCTTCAGCGGCTGTGCGCTCGAAACCGTCACCTACACCGGCACGCGCAAGCAGTGGAACGCCATAGACGTCAGTAACGCCGGTCTGCCCGGCGAAGTGACGATAATATGCAAGGGCGACTTCGCGCCCGATACCGCGATCTCCGTCAGCGGCGAGGAAACCTTCGGCGAAACCCTCACCGCGACGGTCACCGGCCTGCCCGCCGACGTCGAGGACGCCGTCATCAGCTGGTATAACGACGACGGCGACCTGCTCGGCACCGGCGAGACCTACGTCATAACCGCCGCGGACGTCGGGCACGCGGTAAAGGCCGTCCTCTCCAGCGAGAACGCCGTCGCCTCCGTAAGCAGCGACTTCACCGCCGTCGCCGGCAAGGCGAGGATAACGAACTACACGCTCCCGACCGCGGCGAGCATCAAATATCCGCAGACCCTCGCGGATGCGACGCTCACCGGCGGCGATACCGGAGCGGTCGAAGGCGTATGGGCGTGGTCGACCCCCGACGTTCAGCCGACCTCCGCGCAGAGCGGAAGCTCCTTCGAGCTGACCTTCACCCCGACCGGCGCGTACGCGGGCGGCTACGAAACGATAACCGCGCGCCTCGCGGTCATAGTCGAGCCCGCGGACTTCGAGCCGCAGGAGATAGAGGATCCCGTCAGCGGCGTCACGCTCGAAGCCGACTTCGCGCAGGACGTCGAGGTCACGCTGACCGATATCGACTATACGCAGAGCGCGTACCTCGCGCTGCTGAGAGCCTCCTCCAGGGATACCAGCGGCCTCGGCAAGCTCGTACTGCTCAAGACCGTCGCCTTCACCGTCAACGGCGAAGAAACGGACGAAGCGTACAGCGGAACCGTCACCGTCAAATCCTACCTCGGCGAAAGATACGCCGGCAACGATTACAGCGTGTGGTTCTTCATCGACGGCGCCCCCGTCAACTACGTCGGCACGGTCGACTACGACGGCATGCTCGTAATAGCCGGCGTGGAGCTGTAATAGCATAGCGAAAACATAACGAAAGCGCCTCCCTCGCGGGAGGCGCTTTTATTTCGGCGTTTTTGAGTTTTCTCTTTATTCTATCGAGCCTTCGCTCTTCGCGCGGAGATAGGCGTTGATAAAACCGTCAAGATCGCCGTCCATAACGGCGTTGATGTTGCCGACCTCGTAGCCGGTGCGGTTATCCTTGACGAGCGTGTAAGGCATGAAAACGTAGGAGCGTATCTGCGAGCCCCAGCCGATCTCTTTCTGCGAGCCCTTGATGTCCTCTATGCGGCTGAGGTGTTCCCTCTCCTTGATCTCAATGAGCTTTGACTTCAGCATACGCATGGCGACTTCGCGGTTCTGATGCTGGCTGCGCTCGTTCTGGCACGCTACGACGATGCCGGTCGGTATGTGAGTGATGCGGATGGCGGATTCGGTCTTGTTGACGTGCTGGCCGCCCGCGCCGCTGCTTCGGTATGTATCGACGCGCAGGTCGTCCGGGTTTATCTCGACCTCGATACTGTCGTCTATCTCAGGCGTCACGTCGACGGAGGCGAAGGAGGTCTGCCTTCTGCCCGAAGCGTCGAACGGCGAAATGCGCACGAGACGGTGGACTCCCGCTTCGCTGCGGAGATAGCCGTAGGCGTTTTCGCCTTCGACGAGGATGGTCGCGCTCTTGATGCCCGCGCCGTCGCCGTCGAGCCAGTCGAGAAGCTTGTACTTATAGCCGCTGCGCTCCGTCCAGCGCGTGTACATGCGGTAAAGCATCTGCGCCCAGTCCTGCGCCTCGGTGCCGCCCGCGCCGGGGTGGAATGTAAGTATCGCGTTGCAGCCGTCGTATTCGCCGGAAAGCAGCGTGGAAACGCGCAGGTGCTCAAGGTCGGCTTCCGCCTTGTCTACCGCCGCCTTCGCTTCGCCGAGGAGCGATTCGTCGTCGCCTTCGACGGCGATGTCGATTATCGTCTCCGCGTCGTCAAACTCGGTGACGAGGTCCGAGTACGCCTTTATCTTGGATGAAACCGACTTCGTCTTCTGCTGGTTCTTGCCGGAAAGCTCGACGTCGTTCCAGAAAGCGGGGTCCTGCGCTTCTTCTTCAAGGCGCTTGAGCTCCTCTTTGAGATCGTCGATGCACATGGCGCGTTTCAGATCCGGCAGCCCTTTTTTCAGTCCGTTGAGTCTCAGTTTCAGTTCGTCAAATTCGATCATAATTCTTCTCCTATTTGAACGGGGTGGATATTTCGGAGATCGCTTCGCTTATCTCCGCGTCGTCCGCCCTGCTTCTCGCGATGTCGCCGAAGGACACCATTCCGGCGAGACGCCCGTCGTCGATGACGGGGAGCCTCCTGATCTTGACCGCCGCCATTATCCTGGCGGCGTCCGCGACGCTCTGGTTCGGAGTTACCGAAACCGCGCCGCCGGACATTATCTCGCCCGCCCTGCATTCGTGCGGACTTTTGCCAGCCGCAACGCAGCGAAGGACTATATCCCTGTCGGTAACGATACCGGCTATGACGTCGCGCTCAAAGACGGGGACCGCTCCCACGTCATGCTCGCGCATAAGCCGTGCCACCTCGCAGACGGACTGTCCGCTGTCAGCCGCTACGACGGTTTTGCTCATTACGTCCTTTATCTTCACAACATCACCCCATAATTATATATGGTTAGTGTGCGTTCGTAAAGTGTAATTATTCGTTTTTTTCGTTTTTTTGAAGACTGACGTTGCGCAGGATGGTGTTCCTGCCGCGCCATGCGAACGCTGACGCGTTAAAAAATACCGGATCGTTTATCAGTTCTTCGGTAACGACCGGCGTCGTTTCAGTAAAGCAGCGCAGACGCGTATCCTCCGCACCTTCGTTCAGCGGGCAGGCTTCCTGACAGCGGTCGCAGCCCCAGATATAATCCGCCGACGCGATCATACGCTCCTCCTCCGGAGTAAGCTGCCCTTTTTTCTGCGAAACGTGCGAAACGCACTTATCCGCGTCGAAGCCGCGCTCCGAAAGCGCGCCGTGCGGGCACGCCCTGAAGCACGCGCCGCAGCCGGTGCAGCGGAAACCGGCGGAAACGTGCGCTTTCACGGCCGGAAGCTTCGCCGTCGTCGCGATTTCCGCGATGAAGCAGTAGCTGCCGAAACGTTCGTTTATAAGCAAGCCGTTTTTGCCGACGACGCCAAGCCCGCATTTTTCCGCGCACTTCACCTCGGAAAGCGGCGAGCTGTCGACAGACGGCTTGAAGGCTTCGCCCTTGAACCGGCTCTCAAACTCGGCGCAGACGCCGCCGAGCAGCGTCTTTATCGAGGCGTGGTAGTCCGGAAAGCAGGCGAACCGCGCGACGTTGCGTTTCACGTCGGGCGTGTGGTAAGGGAGCAGCATGATTATGTAGGAACGCACGCCGTCCATGGGCGGCTTCAGCGTTTCCGCCTCCTCCGCCGGCAGCACGCCGAACACTTCTATTCCGTTTTTGAGCAATGCGTCTGCGATAATACCGTTCATCATCCGACAATATAGACTCTGACGTCGCGCCTGCCGAAGCGGCCGACGGTGGCGTTGCTTTCATAGAAAAGGTCGATGCGGTTGCCCTTTATTCCGCCGCCGGTGTCTTCGGCGATGCAGTAACCGTAGTTGAACCTGCCGTCGACCGACTCGACGTAGAGGATCGTGCCGTATGGTATGACCTTCGGGTCGACGGCGACGGCGCCTTCGCGCACGGGCATTCCGAGCGCCGTGACGTTGTACTTCTCTATCGAGGAGTAGGTGTAGGCGGTGCCCTGCATGACCATAACCTTCTGATATTCGGCCGGCGGCGTTTTCTCGCCCGCCTGCAGCTGCGCGAGCTGCCTGTGCTTGCTCAGAAGCTGCTGCGTGGAGGTCCCGACGGCGACGAGCTCGTCGACGGGTTTTTTTGTCGTTTTAACGGACACGATGGCGGAATCGACGCGTTCGCCGTCGACGTATTTGTCGCGGTAGGTAGTCGTTCTGACGCCCTTCTCGCCCGGGCGGGTGACGGTGCGCGTCTTCTTCAGGTATTCGATGGATTTGTATTCCTTCGTCGCGTACGGAATACTTTCCTCGACCGTGCGCGTTTCGTAGGTCACGCGAATGACCTTGATGTTCATATCGCCCGCGAGGTAGGTCTCCTGCGAAGGCGTCACCTCGTCGAACTCGCCGAGCACGATGCCGCACGTCTCAACGGCGTCTCTGACGGTTCCGCCGATAACGGAGATTGTCTCGGTGAAGTTATCCGCGGTAACGCTGACGTAGAAGGCGCGTCTGACAGTGAGCGTTCCGGCGGTTTCGGACGGCTCGGTAAACTCCACAACGTCGTCCTCCGCAAGCTGAACGCCGCAGATGTCTATCACGCCCTGCATATCCTTGCGCACGGTGATTATCGCTCTGTCGTTGCCGTCAACGGATACGAGAAACAGGTTGCTCCCTAAAATGACGTACATAAATACGCCGACAACGAATATAAGGAATATCGCGCCGAACAACGCCTTGCTGTGCGAGTATATTCTTATGTTCTCCAGGAGCTTCTCTTTTCTCATTCGTCACCTCCGGAACGATTGACGGTAAGAAAACGCTTCTAAAACAATTCGCCGACAATATATGCCGGCGAGTTGTAATTTCGGGGTGGAATTGTTATCTCTTGCTGAACTGAGGAGCGCGACGGGCGGCTTTGAGGCCGTACTTCTTTCTTTCCTTCATACGAGGATCTCTCGTAAGGAAGCCCGCCTTCTTGAGCGCGGGGCGAAGCTCGTCGCCCGCCTGAAGCAGAGCGCGGGAAATGCCGTGACGGATGGCGCCGGCCTGACCGGTAACGCCGCCGCCGGCGACGGTGCAGATAACGTCGTACTTGCCCTCGGTCGCCGTAAGAACGAGGGGCTGACGAACGATCAGCTTGAGGGTGTCGAGTCCGAAGTACTCGTCGATGCTTCTGCCGTTGATTATGACCTTGCCTTCACCGCTGTAGAGGCGGACTCTGGCGACGGAAGACTTTCTTCTGCCGGTTCCGTAAAGATAGGGTTTCGTATCGTACATTAGTCGTTACCTCCTCACAGTTCGTAAGCTTCGGGCTTCTGGGCGGCGTGCTCGTGCTGATCGCCCGCGTAAACGCGAAGTCTCTTGATGGAATTCCTGCCGATGGTGTTGTCGGGAAGCATTCCCTTGACGGCCTTGGTCATAACGAACTCGGGATCGCTCTCCATAAGGCGTCTGTAGGGGACTTCCTTGAGACCGCCGATGTAGCCGGAGTGACGTCTGTACATCTTCTCATCCAGCTTGTTGCCGGTCAGAATCACCTTGGCGGCGTTGATGACGATAACGTGATCGCCGCAGTCAACGTGAGGGGTGTATTCGGGAGTGTGCTTGCCGCGCAGAATGCTGGCGGCGACGGTAGCAACGCGTCCCAGCGGCTTGCCGGCCGCGTCGATGACATACCATTTACGCTGTATGTCAGCGGGTTTCGCCATAAAAGTTGACATTTCGTTTTCCTCCAAATTTCCTTGAAATCAATTTGCAAAGGAGATTATATTACCACGAGCGCAAAATGTCAAGAGAAATTTTCGGATTTTTCATCTCGAAATATCAAATCTTCGATTTTCGGCGTTTTTCTTTGATTTTCTCGATAATTCTTAATATCAATTTTTACTTTTTGTATGCGAATAAGCCGCGCAGATCCTGTTTTTCCCTCTTTTTTCGCAAATATACCTTTTGAAAAACGCGCGGATATGCTATAATAATTTATTATACACTATTCGGAAGGGGCCGCAAATATGAAAAAACAGCCCGAAAGATTCGATATGACTCTCAAGCCGATACGCACGAGGTGGTATCTGCGGCCGCTGACTCTGCTGCTGAGTCTGCCGGACGTCATCGCGCACAAGGCGAAGATAACGAAGACCGGAATGGACGGCATAAAGCCGCCCTACCTGCTGCTCTGCAACCACAACGCGTTCATGGACTTCAAGGTCGCCACGAAGGCGATCTGGCCGAACCGCGCGAACTACGTCGTCGCGATAGACGGCTTCATCGGGCGCGAGTGGCTGCTGCGGAACGTCGGCTGCATCTGCAAGCGCAAGTTCACGCAGGACGTCATACTCATCCGCCAGCTGCTGCGCGTTATCAAAAACGGCGACATCGCCGTCGTCTACCCCGAGGCGCGCTATTCCCTCTGCGGCACTACCGCGGTGCTTCCCGAAGGACTCGGCATGCTCTGCAAGATGCTCAAAGTCCCGGTCGTCACGCTGATATGCCACGGGCATCACGTCAACTCCCCGTTCTGGAACCTTAAAAACCGCAAGGTAAAGCCCGTGGAGGCCGAGCTGAAGCTGCAGTACACCGCCGAGGAGCTTGAGAAAGCCACCTCCGACGAAATAAACGAAAAACTCGTGCGCGAGTTTCAATACGACGACTACGCGTGGCAGAAGGAGCGCGGGATACGCGTTAAGGCGCCGTGGCGCGCCGAGGGACTGCACAAGGTGCTTTATCAGTGCCCGAAGTGCCACGCCGAGTATAAAATGACCTCGAAGGGCGACGAGCTGATCTGCACCGCCTGCGGAAAACGCTGGAAATACGGCGAGAACGGCGCGCTTACCGCGGTCGAAGGCGTAACGGAGTTCGCGCATATTCCCGACTGGTATGAATGGGAGCGCGAAAACGTGCGCCGCGAGGTCGCCGAAGGCAGGTATTCCACCGGCGAGATGCCGGTGACGGTCGATTCCCTGCCGAACGCAAAGAAATTCATACGGCTCGGCGAGGGCGTTATGGTTCACGATATGAACGGCTTCCGCGTGAAAGGCGTCGACTTCGACGGCGACGAATTCGAGATGGTCAAGCCGGTGCCGTCGCTCTACTCCTGCCACATCGAGTATGAGTATCTCGGCAAACACGGCGACTGCGTCGACCTGAACACGCTGGAGGATACGTGGTATATCTACCCGCACGACTGCGAGTTCGCGGTCACGAAGATGGCGCTTGCGACGGAGGAGCTTTATTACGCCTTCCGCGCCGCCGAAGGCAAGCCCTGCAAACCGGGTTTGGCGTGATAAGGAGACGCTTATGATCAGGATAGGAATTGTCGGAGTACGCGGACTTTCATTTTCCGGAGCTCTCTGCTCCATGCCGGATGATGTCAGGATCGCCGCGATTTGCGATCTCGACGAGGGCTGCCTCGAATTTGCCAGAGGCGAGATAGAGAAGAAATCTCCCTACGCGGGCGAGCTTAAAACCTTCCGCATCTACGAGGACATGATCGAAAAGGGCGATATCGACGCGGTCGTCATCTCCACGCCGATGCAGTGCCACGTTCCGCAGGCGATAACCGCGCTGCAGGCGGGCAAGCACGTCATGTGCGAGGTCACCGCGGGAGTCACGATGGACGAGCTCTGGTGGCTGATCGAAAACGTCGAGAAATCCGGCAAGATATACATGTACGCCGAGAACTACTGCTATATCCCCGACTGCCAGCTCGTTCGCGCTCTCGTCAAGAAGGGGATGTTCGGCGAAATATACTACGGCGAGGGCGAATATACCCACGACTGCACCGAGCTCCGCAACTGGCACGGCAAGACGGGCTGGAGAACGTACTGGCAGATGGGTACCCGCGGCGCCTTCTACCCGACGCACTCGCTCGGGCCGATAATGCAGTGCTTCGACGACGACCGCATCGTTTCGATAGCTTCGTTTTCGCCCGGCAACCACAACCCATACGGCCTGCGCAACGACGACCTGACGCAGACGGTCTGTCAGCTTGAAAGCGGCAAGCTCGTCAAGCTTCGCGTCGACACGATTTCTCCCCGTCCGCACGAGACGATGTATTATCAGATACAGGGTACGAAGGGATGCTACGAGGCTTCGCGCTTCGGAGGCGAGGCGATGATCGCCGTCGCCACCGAGGACGACCCGAAGGGATACGAGCGCTGGCGTCCGCTCTCGGATTTCAGCGAGTTCCTTCCCGAACGCTACAAGACCGGCGAAGGCGGAGACGCCGGACACGGCGGCGGCGACTATTATATAGTCAAGGACTTCATCGACGCCGTCAAGACGAACGTCCAGCCAGAGCTGAACGTCTATAAGGCGGCGGAATGGACTTCGGTCGCGCTGCTTTCGCAGCTTTCGGTCACGAACCGGGGCCGCCTGCTCGAGGTGCCGAACTTCCGCCAGGGCATGAGCTGGGAGGAAAAGCGGATAAAGCTGTAAAAGCACTATTAGCACAAAAGATATGGAGGGATTATAAAATGGCAAAAGTGCAATCTGTGGAGCCTAACATTGCTGATTTGGCAAACAGTTGGTTGAAATCGTTCGGTCTTGATTACAAACTGGAACAAGAATCCTTGAACGCAGAAATAGATTCTGCTCTGAATGACTACGCTTCAAAAAACGGTGGCGCAGGAGGCAATCGTCCTGACGCTAAATTGTTGTTGAGCGATAAGAATATGGTCCATTATCCGATTTTGATTGAGTATAAGGGCTATAAAGATAAACTCGTTATGCTTGATTCCGACGGAAGGGTTGCCAACAAAACCGCCAATAATACTCCTGATTATAAAGTAATCAATTCTTATGCCGTTAACGGTGCTGTTCACTACGCTAACGCAATTTTGCACTATACCAGTTATACGGAAATCATCGCAATCGGAATGACCGGTTACAAGGATGATACAGGCAAGCTGCAGTATGAGATTGGTGTATATTACGTATCCAAGAGCAATTACGGTGTCGGTCAAAAGGTAGACGACTATTCTGATCTTTCTTTTCTCAAAAGCGGCAACTTCGATCAGTTCATCGAAAAAGTCAAACAGCTGCAGTTATCACAAGAAGAAATTGAAAAGCTCAGAGAGCGACGCGAGCAGGAGATCAATACAAGTCTTGTTAAACTCAATAACGATATTTATCAGAACGAAAGAGGTTTGAGTGAACGCGATCGCGTTTATCTCGTTGCCGCATCTATTATTGCTACTCTGGGCGTTCCCGGGAAAGTCGCTGCCCTTGAAAAATCCGAACTTAAATCTTCTTCAGAGGATGGCAACCGAGACGGCGATATCATCCTCCGGAAGATAAAGGCGTTTTTGAACGAAAAGAAATTGCCACCGGAAAAGCGTGAGCTTATTGTCAGAACTCTTCAGAACACACTGACTACCGACAATATAAATAAAGTCGAAAATGGCGAAACACAGTTAAAACGTGTGTTCACAAAGATCATTGATGACTTGGGTATTTATTATAAAATCGGTCTCAGCACCGATTTTACAGGCAAGCTGTTCAATGAAATGTATAGTTGGCTTGGTTTTTCGCAGGACAAGCTCAACGATGTTGTTTTGACGCCATCTTATGTGGCAACGCTTTTGGCAAAACTGGCAAGAGTGAATATGGATTCGTATGTGTGGGACTTTGCGACCGGTTCCGCAGGTCTTCTTGTTGCCTCAATGAACGAAATGCTGAATGACGCAAAAGATAAGATCAAATCCCCTGATGCATTCACGATAAAATCCGCAGAAATTAAAGCCAACCAATTGCTCGGTCTGGAAATCCTCTCCGAAGTGTATATGCTTGCTATCCTCAACATGATTCTTATGGGTGACGGCAGCTCTAACATTATCAATAAAGACTCTCTGAGGGAGTTTAACGGAAATTACGGGTTTGGAAAAACGAACGAGAAATTCCCCGCAGATGCGTTTGTTCTAAATCCGCCGTATTCTGCACCCGGAAACGGTATGATCTTCGTCGAAAAAGCGCTTTCCATGATGAGCAAGGGATACGCTGCAATCATTATCCAAAATTCAGCTGGTAGCGGAAAAGCCATTGACTTCAACAAAAGAATCCTCAAGCACAGCACCTTGCTTGCAAGTATAAGAATGCCGTTAGATCTCTTCATAGGTAAGTCTAACGTACAAACGAATGTTTATGTTTTCAGAGTGGGTGAAGCTCACCAAAAGGACGATATCGTTAAATTCATTGATTTCTCAAATGACGGTTATAAGAGAACAAATCGAAAAAAAGCAAAAATTAATCTTCGCGACGTTGACCACGCTAAAGGCAGATATACAGAGCTTGTTGATCTTGTACGTTTCGGGAAGAGTAAGCTTCACTACTATACCGAGAAAGAATACTACGAGGGAACAATTGACCCTGATAGTGGCGCTGATTGGAATCAAACAGCACCTATTGACACCAAACCCACAATAGAAGATTTTAAGAAAACCGTCAGTTCTTATCTTGCACATGAAATCTCAAGCCTGTTAAACAATAACGAATTGGAGGATGACCGCCTGGGAAAATAAATGCCTCACTTAACGAAAAGCTGAGGAGTGTTAAGTGGGGCGAATATAAACTCGGCGATTTGTTTGAAATAAATAACACTTTAAGTTTTAACACAAATGCGCTTGTTCCGGGAGATGAATATGATTATGTTACAAGAACTTCTGTAAATCAGGGTGTTCTTCAAACTACCGGTTTTGTTAATTTGGCAAATATAAATCCTGCAGGTATATGGAGTTTGGGGCTGCTTCAAATGGACTTTTTCTATCGAAGCAAACAATGGTATGCCGGGCAATTTGTACGAAAGGTTACACCCAAATTTACTGTCCCCGAAAACGCAGTATCGTTTTTTACAACTGTGTTAAACAAGATAAAGCCGATTCTGCTGTCAGTTCTCGTGCGAAATGTTGACAAAACCTTTAAGAGCATTAGAATTGAACTTCCTATAACTGCGGATAAAACAATTGATTTTGACTTTATAAGTGCCTTTATGGATGACATAAAGGCGGAGCGTATCGCTGCATTAACTTCATATTTTAAGGCAAATGGACTTATGCATGATGAAAAATGCGACGAGAACCAGAGTCCTATTGAAATACCAGTTGGCATTCAATGGAAAGAATATAGGATGGGGGATCTGTTTGACAGAATTAAGACTAACAAGCTTCCGTATAAGGCGAAGGATTTACCTGCTGAAGCAAGGAATGAGTATGTTCTGCCTTGCCTGACTTCCAGCTTTAACAATCAAGGGCTTAACTATTATGCGCCTTATAGTGGTGCAACAGTCTTAAAGGATGTTATCACTTTGCCCTCAAACAGTGATGTTTATCGTGCATATTATCAGTCATCTGAGTTTACTGTGTTATCTGATGCTTATGCAATAGACTGGAAATATGATAATCGAAAGCTAACGCGAGAACAGTATCTGTTTATGGTAATGTGCATTAACAAGGTTACCGATCGCCCGATTTATTCACACAAGAATAAACTCGGCGGCTGGAATGTCGTTAGGAACAAGAAAATCAAGTTGCCGGTGGCAAACGGGGAAATAGATTTTGCATTTATGCATGATTTAATCTCTGCCATTGAAAAACTGGTTATCAAGGATGTTGTCGATTACACAAGCAGATAGTAATTGTAATCAGCCAACAAGCGCAGTCAAGTAAACTGTATGATATAGCCATTTCTAACGTATACTATTGCAAGCAATTACGATAGGAGTATGCGGAAATGGAAAAAGCGTTTGTATTTGGCGTTGCCCCGGCATTAATTAATGGTAAATGGCTTTATGAATTGATTGAAACAGACTGTACATCACTATCACAAACATTTTTTCCAGCTGGTGTTTGTCCTCAAGAAACAAGGATTGTTGTGTTAGAAAATAGTTTATACAGAGATAAAGATCTTAAAAGGAGATATGAAAAAATGAAAGAAAAAGATGCGAAGATTGTTGAATTGAAGTCGGAGATTAATGATGATTATTCTGATGATTCTTTATTCAACATATCATCCTGGGGAGCTGATTTGTCATTCAGGGAACTAATATCCATGTATGAAGATAATGAGCTTGTTAAGCCGGAATTACAGCGAAAATATGTTTGGGATAAAGTTGAAGCAAGCAGATTTATTGAATCAATTTTGCTTGGTTTGCCTGTACCCAGTATTTTTCTTGCACAATCCGGCAGCGAAAAGTTAATTGTAGATGGTTATCAGCGTATAATGACAGTTTACGATTACGTAAGAGGTATTTTTTCTACGGATGAAAAAATATTCAAACTCTCAAATACAGAGAAAATCAATGCAAGATGGCGTAATAAAGCATTTGCAGAGTTATCAACTGATGATCAGCGAAAGATAAAGAGCACAACTATTCATGCAATTATTTTTGAGCAGAAAAAGCCTGAAAATGATGACACAAGTTTATATCAAGTATTTGAGAGAATTAATACAAGTGGAAGAACATTGACTCCTCAAGAAATACGCAATTGCGTGTATCAAGGCACATTTAACTCCCTTTTGTTTGAACTTAATAATAACCCAAAATGGAGATCGATGTATGGATCAGAAAAGCCAGATAGCAGAATGCGCGATATTGAATTTATTCTTCGTTTCTTCCTTATGAAATCCGAAATTGTATTAAAATCTGAAAGTAAACAAATACCGTTAAAAAAATCATTGAATAGTATTATGCATATCCATCAAAACGAGTTGTCTGATGGAATTGAAAAAATGCAAGACGATTTTAATAAAACCATTGATTATGTTTATAATTCATTGGGATTTAGAGCATTTAACAACTTCTCCCGTGGAGTTTTTACTAAAAATTTTCACCCGGCAATTTATGACTCTATAATGGTTGCAGCTTTCTTTGCCATGGAAGGCGGAATAGAAGCACGTCCTATTAATGAAGATACCCATAAGCAACTGTTGTCAAACGAAGAATATATGACCTCAATCAGCCAACGAACAACAGATATTGAGAGCATAAAAACAAGAATACACTTAGCTGGACAGCTTTTGTTTGGGGCAGAAATATGAAACAGGAGTTGCAAGATTTAATTTCTGAATGTTCCACGGAATTAGTTGATATTGAATCTCGAATACAATCACTACAACCTTTTGATAAAGAAATTCGATACCTGACCAATTACGCTCTAATAAAAGCCGCTGGAACTGCAGAATATGTGTATCGGTCAATTGTAGCAGATTATTTCTCAAGATTATCTGATAGCCGTGTCGATACATATATAGATTCAACAGTAAGAAACGGGTCAATGAGCGCAAAATATGAGGAAATGTGTAAACTCTTAGGTCGCTTTGATACAGTGTGGTGTAATAACTTCAAAAATGCTGTAAAGTCTAATCCCGACAGTCAGAGAATAGTGGCCGCCTCAAATTCATTAGTAACAAATCGCCACAGTTTTGCACACGGAAAAAATCCAACAGCCACTTTTAGCGATATAAAGCAATACTATCAAGACATTGTTAATCTGATTAATATTTTTGACTCTATCGTTTGTTAAGTACAAAATACATAAAACACTGTCTGTAATTACGATTATCATTACAATTACAGACAGCGTTTTATTATAATGTGTTGATTAATTCTTTCATTATTACGTCATTCGCTCGATTTCTGATGTTGTTCATCGCCCCTACCCATGCCATCTGGTCGCGGCGTTTGAGGGATTCGGTGACGCCTTCGGATGCGGCGAATTGGGCGACGAGGCGCTGTTCCATTTCCGTCGCCTCGCGGTCGGTCTCTATGGCGTGCGGGAAGGCTCAGCGGCCGACGCCGGCCTCTCTCTTGCGCCGGTACAGCATACTGTCAGCCTGCCGGATGTATGAGTTCAACGGTTCCTTCGGGTCCGTGCAGCAGACGTGGCCCGCGGTCATCACCAGCTTGTACTGCTTATCGCTTGACAGCTCCCGCAGGTAAGCGTTCACGTCATCGGTGAGCGAGTCGGGATCGGGAACCGTGTCCTTGTCGGGCTGCCAGGAGATCAGAAACTCGTCTCCTCCGTAGCGAGCCGCAAATCCGCCGTACCTCTCCATCGTTCGCTTGATGGCCTGACTGCAGAGAATAAGCGCCTCGTCTCCGGCGGCGTGGCCGTGGGTATCGTTGATTTTTTTGAAACTGTTCAGATCGCCCATATACAGGTATATCGGCTTTTTCTCCGAGACGTTCTTTATTCTGTCCGAAAGATATTCCTCCGCTTTGCGGCGGTTATTCAGACCGGTCAGCGCGTCGGAATTGATGTTCGCCACCTGCATGGTGATGAATATCCCGGCAATGACGGAAAAGATGGCCGCCGGGAGGATGGACGCCGTTGCGAGAAAGCTGTCCCCGACGATAAAGGCGATGATGATAAACACCGAGAAAAACAGCGTGGCGTTCGATTTGCGCAAAAACTTTGTCTTTGCGCGGCAAACGTTGACGAGCGATACCGCCGCTATGATCAGCAGATACAGACTTGCCGAAGCCATCATCGGCAGGTACATCGGGCCGTGAATGAAGGAGTCGTTTTCATCGAGATAGAATACCAGCTTCGTCCACGGGCTCAAGAGGATCATCAAGGTGGAAAACACCGCAGGCAGCCAGCTCAGCCACCTGCCTATGCCGGACCGCAGATACCGTATATCCAGCCTTTCGACCGTGAACATAAAGAAGGCGGTCGCGCACACCGTCACTGTCCAGAGGCTTATGGTACAGACGACCAGCATGACGCCCCTCGGAAGGTTCACAAGGCCATACTCCGACAACGTCCAGAGATTGTTGAGAAGAAGATACACCATATGCGTGACGATCAAAACGTAAAACCACGTATACTCGCCCTTCCTGGCGATGCTGCGGCCCGTATTCGTCAGGATAAAAACGTCCAGCATCAAGAATACTAATTGAAAAACGCTGAACGCGAACAAAACGTCATTGTTCATAATACGCCTCTGTTTCCTCCCCTCAACGTCGATGACTGCAAGCGCTCCGCATACACACCGCGAGTATTTATTAAAAATTAAGTATATACCACTGCCGCCGAAAAATCAAGGCAAAATACAATCATTTTTCAGCAACGTTGTATTTTGACCAAAATCAAAGGCTTTTTTTGTAAAAAAAAGGATTGCCGTTCAAAACAGCAATCCTTTCATTTGGTGGAGATGAGGGGGATCGAACCCCTTACCTCTTGAATGCCATTCAAGCGCTCTCCCAAGTGAGCTACACCCCCGTATTGTCGGAGAAAAGCGGCTTCAAAAGCGCCCTCTCGTCTTCAGCAAGGGATAGTATACCACACCTTTTTCATATATGCAAGCACAAATTTCATTTTTTTGCGATTTTTTTATTTTTCGCTTTGGCGCCTGCTCGTTTCGCTTATTCCGAGCTCGCGGTTGACGCGGTGCTTTATCATATCGAGCGCGACGATGTTGCGGCCGCCCTCGGGAATGATTATGTCTGCGAACTTCTTGCTCGGCTCGACGTACATTTCGTGCATCGGCTTGACGGTGTCGAGGTACTGGTCGACGACTGATTCGAGCGTGCGCCGGCGGTCGCGAACGTCGCGGATTATCCTGCGGATGATGCGGACGTCCGCGTCGGTATCGACGAATATCTTTATATCCATCAGGTCGCGGAGCTGCTTTTCCGCAAGGACGAGGATGCCGTCGATTATCAGCACGGAGTTCGGTTCGACGCGGCGGACTTCGTCGCTGCGGTCGTGGACAGTGTAGTCGTAGACCGGACAGTCGACGGCTCTGCCTTCGCGCAGAAGGCGCAGGTGTTCCGCCATCAGATCGGTATCGAACGCTTCCGGGCAGTCGTAGTTTATCCTCGTGCGCTCTTCGTAGGTTATATCGTGGTGCGCTTTGTAATAGTCGTCGTGACGCAGGACGGTCACCTTGTCGCCGAATTCCTCGACGAGACGCCGCGCTATAGTGCTTTTTCCGCTGCCGGAGCCTCCGGCGATGCCGATAATGAGCATTGTTTTCCCCTCTTCCCTTCCGAACTGCTTCCCGTTTATCTCACCGTCTTGTAGATCAGCGGCTTCTTCTCGGGCGGCGCGTCCGAAATCACGAACGCCTCGCGGATATCCGCCTCCGCCTGCGGAAGCGAGTCCTCGCGCGCCGTGTAAAGCGTGCACAGCGGCTCGCCCGCGGCGACGGAGTCGCCAACGGTCTTGCGGAGCACCACGCCGGCGCCGAAGTCTATCGCGTCTTCCTTCGACGCCCTGCCGGCGCCGAGAAGCACGCTCGCCATACCGATCCGGAGCGCGTCCACGGCGCTAACGAAGCCGCTCTTTTCGCTCACGACGTTATGCACGAACGGCTCGCGCGGGAAACGCGACGGGTCGTCGATATACCCGACGTCGCCGCCCTGCGCGGCGATCCATTCCCTCATCTTCGCGAACGCCCTGCCGCTGTCAAGCGACTCTTCCGCGCGCGCGACCGCTTCTTCTATCGGTATCTCAAGCGCGAGCGAAGCCATATTCGACGCGAGCGCGACGCAGATCTCGCGCAGCGGGCCGCGCGTTTCGCCGCGAAGCACCGAGAGCGCTTCCTTGATCTCGAGCGCGTTGCCGACCGCCCTGCCGAGCGGCGTATCCATATTCGTAAGCAGCGCGGCGACGTTTCTGCCGCAGCGCTTGCCTATCTTCACCATTTCACGCGCGAGCGTTTCCGCGTCCTCCGGCGTTTTCATGAACGCGCCGCTGCCGACCTTCACGTCGAGCACTATCGAATGCGATCCGGCGGCGAGTTTCTTACTCATGATGCTGGAGACCATCAGCGGTATGCAGTCCACGGTCGCGGTCACGTCGCGCAGCGCGTAGAGCTTCTTATCCGCGGGCGTCATGTTCCCGCTCTGCCCGACGACGACTATCCCGATGCGTTCCGCCTGCGCGATGAATTCCTCCGCGGAGAGCGAGGTGCGGTAGCCGGGGATGGATTCGAGCTTGTCGACCGTGCCTCCGGTGTGGCCGAGGCCTCTGCCGGACATCTTCGTGACGACCGCACCGAGCGAAGCCGCGAGCGGAGCGACGATGAGCGACGTCTTGTCGCCGACGCCTCCGGTGCTGTGCTTGTCGGCGCTCAGCGTTCCGAAGCGCGAGAGGTCGACCGTGTCGCCCGATTTCGCCATCGCGTCGGTCAGCGTCGCGGTCTCCTCCTCCGTCATTCCTCTGAAGCATATCGCCATCGCCAGCGCGGACGCCTGATAATCCGGTATTTCGCCGGCGACGTAGCCGTCGATGAAGAAGCGTATTTCTTCCGCGGTCAGTTCGCCGCCCATACGCTTCTTATAGATGATGTCATACATACGCATACCGCGCACCTCCAGACAGGTCGGAATCGGGGACGGCGGCGCCGTCCCCGATCGTTGCGAAAAGAACTACCGCATGCCCTTGTCGTAGGGTATGCCTTCCGCCTTCGGCGCGCGCGACTTCTTGGACGTGAGCGCGAGCACGACGAGCGAGATAACGTAAGGCAGCATATTGTAGATGCTGCTCGGGATGTTGAGCGCCTTCAGGAAGCCGATGCCGTCGTATACGTTCGACAGCGCACGGAAAAGTCCGAACAGCAGCGCCGAAAGCGCGATACGCTGCGGCTTCCACTGGCCGAAGATCATGACGGCGAGCGCGAGGAAGCCGAAACCGGCGACGCCGTATTCAAACTTCCACTCGCTGACGCCGGACGTGATGTAGACGATGCCGCCGAGTCCGCCGAGCAGACCGGAGATCATTACGCCGGAGTAGCGCATCTTATAGACGCTGATGCCGACGCTCGCGGCCGCCTGCGGATGCTCGCCGCAAGCCATGAGGCGCAGGCCGAACTTCGTCTTGTAAAGCAGGACGTACGCGGCGGCGAGGGCTATCACCGTCACCAGCATGAACCAGTTGAACTCGAAGCTCCCGATGTTGACGATAAACGCCTTCTTCTGCGCGATATAGGTCAGCGTCGCGGAGGGCTTGTCGGGGTTCGCGGCGATGTTTATCGCTTTGACGATGACCGTCGCCGCGGCGACGGCGAGCATATTCATCGCGGTTCCGACTATAGTCTGATCCGCTTTGAAGTTGACGCTCGCGACCGCGAGGAGCAGAGAGTAAACAAGTCCGGCGAGCATCGAGATAAGGATGACCATTATGATCATTGCCGGCGCCGGAAGGTTCGGCATAAAGTGCATGGTGAGCGCGCCGCCGAGGGCGCCGATCACCATCGTGCCTTCAAGGCCGAGGTTGATTACGCCGGAATGCTCCGAGAAGCAGCCGCCCAGCGCGACCAGGATCAGTACGGATGAATAAAGCAGAGTGTATTGCAGGAGCAGCAGCATTACTCATCGCCTCCTTTCCCGGATTCCTCAACAACGACGGCGGTATCGGTTCCCGGCATGGGCTCCCGGTGCCCGCTCGCCGCGCGTTTTTCTTCACTGCGGGCGATGCTCTTGTTCATCATGAACTTGATGAAGAGAACGAAGCCGCAGAGGTAAATGATTATCGACGATATCAGGTCGGATATCTCCGAGCTGTAGGTCATCTTGTCGACGTACGCGCCGCCTTCGGTAATGTGCTGGATGAAGAAGGACGAAAGCAGGCATCCGATCGGGTTGAGTCCGCCGAGGAACGCCGCCGCGATGCCGTTGAAACCCATCGACGGAACGGACGACAGACTGCAGTGCCACTGCTCGTATCCGGTCAGGTAGAACATCGAGGCGCCGAGCGCGGCGAGCGCGCCGCCGATTGCGATAGTCACGATGATGTTGCGTTTCTCCGCCATACCGGCGTACTTCGCGGCGTTTTTGTTGAAGCCGGTCGCCTTCAGCTCGTAGCCGAACTTCGTCTTATCGAGAATGATATAGACGGCGACGGCTATGATTATCGCGAGCGGGATCGCTATCGTTACGTATCTGTTGTCGCTGAAGAGCTTGTCGAGTCCCGCCGACGGGAGCATCGATCTTATGCTCTTTCTCGAAATATCGACCGTGTAGGGACTCGTGCTTTCCTTGACGGTCGTCAGCAGCATATTGACGGCGTACAGCGATATCCAGTTGAACATTATTCCGCTGATGACCTCGTTGACGTTGCAGTACGCCTTGAGAAGACCGATGATCGCTCCCAGAAGGCCGCCGGCGATGAGCGCGAGCAGCATGCAGAGCCACCACGGAAGTCCCCACGCGAGCGCCGCGTAAAGCGAAACGCCGACGCCGATGCAGTACTGTCCCGCCGCGCCGATGTTGAACAGTCCCACCTTGTAGCAGAACAGGATCGACAGCGAACACATGATAAGCGGAGCGGTCTTGACGAGAGTATTGCCCAGATACTTGAGCGTGAGGCGGCCGTTCGGGCGGTTAAAGAAGTTCTTGAGCAGGTCGGTGATGCCTTTCCACGCGCCGTCCGGCTTGATTATCAGCAGCACTATGAAGCCGATGACAAGGCCTATGACTATGCAGAGCAGCGACGCGACGATAGACTGAAATGCGTTGCTCTTCGCCATTGAACGCAGTTTATTCTTCATCTTTCACCGCTCCTCTCTTGGCGCCGGCCATATAAAGGCCGAGCTCTTCGACGGTGGTCTTTTTCGGATCGAGTTCGCCGACGATCTCGCCCTCGTACATGACAAGGATGCGGTCGGAAAGGCTCATAACCTCCTCAAGCTCGAGGGAAACGAGCAGCACCGCTCTGCCCGCGTCGCGCTGCGCGATGAGCTGGCGGTGTATGTTCTCGATCGCGCCGACGTCGAGTCCGCGGGTAGGCTGCACGGCGATGATCAGGTCGGAGTCTCTGTCAAGCTCGCGGGCGACTATCGCCTTCTGCTGATTTCCTCCGGACATGCTTCTCGCCGGAGTCGCGGAGCCCTGTCCGGAGCGGACGTCGTATTCCCCGATGAGTCTGTCCGAATACGCCCTGATATTGGCCTTGCGGAGCATACCGTTCTTTGTGAACTCCGGCTCAAAGTAGCGCTGGAGCACCATATTGTAGTCGAGCGGATAATCGAGCACGAGCCCGTGCTTGTGTCTGTCCTCGGGGATGTGGCTCCAGCCGGACGTGATGCGCTTTCTGATAGAGCGGTGCGTGACGTCATCGCCCTTGTAGAGTATCCTGCCCGCTCTGACCGGTTCAAGTCCGGTGACGCCGTAGATAAGCTCGGTCTGTCCGTTGCCGTCGATTCCGGCGACGCAGACGATCTCGCCGCGGCGGACGCTGAAGGAGACTCCCTTGACGGCGTCGCTGTCGTGCACCCTGCTCTTGACGTGTACGCCGTCAAGCTCGAGCACGACTTCGCCCGGCTTCGCGGGCTCCTTTGCGACGGTGAATTCGACGTCTCTGCCGACCATCATTCTGGAAAGCTCTTCCTTGGTGGTGTTCTTGACCTCGACGGTGCCTATGTACTTGCCCTTGCGGAGGACCGAGCAGCGGTCGGCGACTTCCATTATTTCGTTGAGCTTATGCGAGATGAACAGTATCGATTTGCCCTCCGCCGCGAGGCTGCGCATTATCTGCATCAGCTCGGTTATCTCCTGCGGAGTGAGGACGGCGGTCGGCTCGTCGAAGATGAGTATTTCGTTCTCACGGTAGAGCATTTTAAGGATCTCGGTGCGCTGCTGCATACCGACGGAGATATCCTCGATGAGCGCGTCGAGATTGACGTAAAGTCCGTAGCGTTCGGAAAGCTCGGTTATCTTTTTGCGCGCTTCGCTCTTGAGCAGGAAGCCCGCTTTGTTCGGCTCCACGCCGAGCATGATGTTGTCAAGCACGGTGAAGCATTCGACGAGCTTGAAGTGCTGATGCACCATTCCGATGCCGAGCGCGTTGGCGTCGTTCGGGTCCTTGATGCTGACCGGCTCGCCGTTCATTCTTATTTCGCCCTCCTCCGGCTGATACAGACCGAAAAGCACCGACATAAGCGTCGACTTTCCGGCTCCGTTTTCGCCGAGGAGCGCGTGTATTTCTCCCTTTTTCAGCTGGAGAGTGATATCGTCGTTGGCGATGATACCGGGGAACCGCTTGGTAATATGCAGCATTTCAACGGCATACGGCTGTTCCACTTCACATCTCCCCTTTCAATCAATAAATAAGCATGTAAACAAGGAGCGTTCTCGCTTGTAATGCGAAAGGCAGGGGCGCCCCTCCGGACACCCCTGCCTCCTTAAAACTCTGTGTCCACTGAATCGGCAGGATCTCAGATCCGCGTTTTATGAACGTTCAGATTATTTGATGTTGCCCTGATCGTCGACCGTAACGGCGGTAACGGCAGGCATCTTGTCGGTGGCGTTGGAGACCTTGATGGTTCCGTCGAACATCTTGCCGACGAGCGTTACGTAGTCATCCTTGGTGAACTTGCCTTCGGCCCACTGAGTGGACTCGTAGGGGATCTGGACGTAGTTCTTCTCGACGTCGGTGCCGCTGATAAGACCGAGGGTCTCGATCTTGCCCTTGTAGTTATCCCACTTGTCGTTGATGATGATGTCCTTAAGAGCATCATAGGTAGCGGGATAGAGGCCCTTCATAGCGGAGGTAACGGTGATGCCCGCGCCGTATTTGCCGTCGATGATCGCGGCCTGGTCGACGTCAACGCCGATGACCTTGCCGCCGACCTTCTGAGCGGCCTCGGCAGCGGAAATGTAGATGCCGCCGCCGCACGCGAAGACGACTTCGGTGCCGGCCTGATACCAGGTGTCCATCTTGGCGGTGATGTCGGCGTCGCCGAAGAACTGTCCGCCGTAAACGTACTTGATCTCGGGCTTCACGCCGAGCTCTGCCGCAGCGGCGTCAGCTCCCTGAACGAAGCCGAAGCCGTAACGGACGACCGCCGGAACAGCCATTCCGCCGAGGAATCCGAGCTTGGTGTAGCCCAGCTTGACGGCGGCGTAGCCGGCCATGTATCCGCACAGCTCTTCCTGATAAATGGCGCAGTAGACGTTGCTCATGTCAACGTACTTGGCGAGATCCCAGTTATCGGGGTTGTAGTCGTACTGTTCGCCCGCGGCGGCGACGCCCGCTTCAAGCAGGTCGCCCTTCGCGACGTCCAGCGCGACGAACTTGACGTCCGGATAATCCTTCGCGGCTTCGACAATGGCGCCGCCGAAAGCGTAACCGGGCATTACGATGACGTTGTAGCCTTCACCGGCAGCCTGCTCGATCATGGCGACACGGTCAGCCGTGGAGTCGCCGGCGGGCTTTTTGTAGGTGAACTCGACTTTGTTTTCGTCACAGAACGCTTTGCAAGCCTCGTAGGTGGTCTGGTTGAAGGACTCGTCGGTGATGTCGCCGTAATCGGTGATCATCGCAACTTTGTAGCTGCTGCCGGCGGGTTCGTCGCCCGAACCGTTGGTGTTCGTTTCTTCCTTGCCGCAGCCGACGAACAGTACGCAGCACATGGCAAGCGCGAGAATTAACGCGAGAACTCTTTTCATTATTTTCTCCTCCTTGATTTTCGGATAACGGACTCGTCCGTCTCCGAAGATAATTCTATCCTAAAAAGGCGAAAAAATCAATAGATTTTTACAAAAATTGTCAAATATTTGTCGCACTTTTTTCACAATTTGCAACAAGCGCCGCAAGGACGCGATCCGGACCGCCGGCGAGCGAAGACCGGCCCGCCCGCGGTTTCGCGGACGGACCGGTCTGCGTTTATTCTTCCATTTGTCTGCCGATGAACTGCGCGGCGGTCTGGATAAGCTTCACGTCCGTTTCGGACGGCGGCTTTCCCTCCTCGCGCACCATGCAGACGCTGCCCACGACGTCTCCCCCGCTGACGATCGGCGAAACGACGGACGCGGTCTTGTCAACGCCGTCGACGACGCTGACGAGATTCTCCGAGTCGCGCCTCACGACGTAGTGGACGCGGCTCTCCATCAGCGTTTCGAGACTGTCCGCGACCGGCTTGCCGATAAGGTCGCGTTTCGAGCCGCCGGCGACGGCGACGACGGTGTCGCGGTCGGTTATGACCGTCTGGTATCCGCCCGCGCGGTGCAGCACCTCGGCGTACTGCTCCGCAAAGCGCGTCATTTCACCGACGGGCGAATACTTCTTGAAGATGATCTCCCCGTCGTTGTCGGTGTAGATCTCGAGCGGCTCGCCTTCACGGATGCGCATGACGCGGCGTATCTCCTTCGGTATGACGACTCTGCCGAGGTCGTCTATCCTTCTCACAATCCCCGTAGCTTTCGTATCAAAAATCCCCTTCGCTTTACAGATTTGTACCGTTAGTATCTGCAAAGCAAGGGGATTTATACCGGATCAACCGACAATTCGGTCGAAATCGTTATTCTTCGGAGCGCCCGTCGGGCTTGGCGAAACCGTCCGCTTCATCGTATCCTTCGGGCTTGACCGGGCCGCCGGATTCAACGTAGTCTTCCGGCTTGACGAAGCCGTCGTTTCCGGCGTACGGAACGCCGTTCAGCACCGCCGCTTTTTCTTCCGAAGCTCTTTTGGCGGCCTTTTTCTTTCTGTCGACCGCGAAGCCGATGATTCCGCCGACCGCGCCTCCGCCGATGGCGCCGACGATCGCCCACAAAGCGACCTTGCCGACCGAAACGCCGCGCTCCACGTCTTCCTTCAGCGTTTCGTCGACGTCGAACTCTACGCTGTCGACGATCTTTTTGACCATCGCGTATTTTTCGTCGTTGAATTTCGATACCGACTGGAACTTCAATGAATAGACGTATCTGTTGACAATCGTGAAATACTCGCACAGGTTATACGTGATGTTATCCGAAGCGGTACTTACCGTCTCAAGTCTGACGAACTTGTATCCGTTATTCTGATATACGGAGTAATCGTCTATGCTCTGCATTCCCGAGATTTCCTTCGCCAAATCCGCAACGAGTTCGTCGCTGTAGTTGGAAAGGTTCGCCACTCCGGAACCCGCTTCTTTTTTAACAACGATCAATTCCAGAAAGTCCCCGTCGTCGCCTATAACGAACGCATCAATATACGCGTCGTTAATATCAAAAATCTTGCGCATTTGTTCAACGGAGCCGCCAACCTCTTCGAGCTCGGGGTTGTTCTCGATATTATCGCGTGTGAAAACGTACCACAGAGTATCGTCTATGGTAACGGTAATGTCGGTATCGGCAGGTTTATACGTTTCGGCATACGCCGCCGCGGGCGCAACGGCAAGAACGCAAAGCGTCAGGCAGAATATAAAAGCCGCAATCTGTTTCATTTCGCATTCCTCCTTACGTCATTATAGTAACACGGCGAGGCCCATATTGCAAGCGGAAAATATTTAGGGCGGAATCGACTGATTGGCGATAAGGACAATACGCCTGATAAGCGGTCACATCCGGCGTTTTCCGGCTTGTTGTCCTCGGCGGTCGCCGGCCCGCCGTCGTCCTCCGCGCCGCAAACCCCTCGGATTTGCCTCGCTTTCAGGTGCGGAGCAGTTTTGAACGATCCGATTTTGTTTCCGTTCAAGGCAAAAGCGCAAGGCAATACTTGCTGTATTGCCGAGCATTTTAACACGGAACGGGGCAAAATACGCCGTTCAAAACCGTGTTGTCCTTACCGCTAATCAGTCTTGTATCATATTCTTTATATTAACCCTTGATTTTTTCATTAAGTTATAATATAATACCCGAAGGGATCGGCGTTACGCTTTCGCCGCTTCCCGACAGTATATCCGGCTGATCGTTTTCATTATTACAATATGGAGATATCGGCTTTATCAACAGGAGGAAAACGCATATGAACTACACTGCGGAAATCAAGCATATGTGCCCCGTCGCTAAGGGCGCGTATCACGGCCCCGCTCCGATTCCGGAAGAGGGAAAATGGGTGCAGGCGAAGGAAATCAAGGATATTTCCGGTTTCACCCACGGCATCGGCTGGTGCGCTCCCCAGCAGGGCGCCTGCAAGCTGACGCTGAACGTCAAAGACGGCATCATCGAAGAAGCCCTCGTTGAAACGATCGGTTGCTCCGGTATGACCCACTCCGCCGCGATGGCGTCCGAGATCCTTATCGGCAAGACGCTGCTCGAGGCGCTGAACACCGACCTCGTCTGCGACGCCATCAACACCGCGATGCGCGAGCTGTTCCTGCAGATCGTCTACGGCCGCACCCAGAGCGCGTTCTCCGAAGACGGCCTTCTGGTCGGCGCTTCGCTCGAGGACCTCGGCAAGGGCCTGCGCTCGCAGGTCGGCACGATGTTCGCGACCAAAGAGAAGGGCCCCCGCTACCTCGAAATGACCGAGGGCTACTGCTCCAGAATGGCGCTCAACGAGAACGACGAGATCATCGGCTATGAATTCATCAGCGTCGGCAAGATGATGGACTTCATAAAGGGCGGTATGGACGCCAACGAGGCGATGCAGAAAGCGACCGGCCACTACGGACAGTGGGATACGGCCGCCAAGTACATCGACCCCCGCAAGGAATAAGAGAGGTACGGAACTATGGCATTATTTGAAAACTACGACCGCCGCATCGAAAAGATAAACAAGACGCTTGCGGAGTACGGCATCGGCTCCGTTGAAGAGAGCCGCGAGATCTGCAAAGCCGCCGGCTTCGATCCCTACGAGATCGCCAAGGGCATTCAGCCCATCTGCTTCGAGAACGTATGCTGGGCCTACTGCGTAGGCGCCGCCATCGCGCTGAAAGCCGGAGCAAAGAACGCCGAAGAAGCCGCGCGCTATATCGGCATCGGCCTGCAGAGCTTCTGCATCAACGGCTCCGTCGCCGAGAACCGCAAGGTCGGCATCGGCCACGGCAACCTCGCCGCGATGCTGCTCAGCGACGAGACCAAGTGCTTCGCCTTCCTCGCCGGCCACGAATCCTTCGCCGCCGCCGAAGGCGCCATCGGCATCGTCCGCAACGCCAACAAGGTCCGCAAGGAGCCCCTCCGCGTTATCCTCAACGGCCTCGGCAAGGACGCCGCGCAGATCATTTCCCGCATCAACGGCTTCACTTACGTCCAGACGCAGTATGACTACTACACCGGCGAGCTGAAGATCGTCCGCGAGATCCCCTACTCCAAGGGCGAGCGCGCCAACGTCCGCTGCTACGGCGCGGACGACGTCCGCGAGGGCGTCGCGATCATGCACAACGAGCACGTCGACGTTTCCATCACCGGCAACTCCACCAACCCCACCCGCTTCCAGCACCCCGTCGCAGGCACCTATAAGAAGGAATGCGTCGAACAGGGCAAGAAGTACTTCTCCGTCGCCTCCGGCGGCGGCACCGGCCGCACGCTGCATCCGGACAACATGGCCGCCGGCCCCGCCTCCTACGGCATGACCGACACCATGGGACGTATGCATTCCGACGCGCAGTTCGCCGGTTCCTCCTCCGTTCCGGCGCACGTCGAAATGATGGGCTTCCTCGGAATGGGAAACAACCCGATGGTCGGCGCCACCGTCGCCGTCGCCGTCGCGGTTCAGAACAGCCTGCACAGGGCCGGATTCTGATCAACGCCGATCACTTAATAACGCAAAAACAGCCGGTCGCTTGGCCGGCTGTTTTTTATTTCGTTTTTAATATCCGTGCTCCTCAAACTTAATCGTGTACGTTTCGCCCGGGGTAATGCCGCTGTAAATTGATATTTTCTCCTTAAACTTATCCCCTTCCGAGAGCGATGACAGATACAAACTACCGTCTTTAACTCTATACCCTTGACTATCATAGATTTTGTAATTGATTATGTCATACAACGACGAAGTCTTACCCTTGATTTTTACACCTAATACCTCTATTTCCAAACTCACAGTACTAAACGAACAATCAGAAGAATACTTGATTTCATCAATACGTACAGCGCCTTCAACCCTATTGCTATAATCTATAATATTCACTTCCGTTGGCAGTTCATCGCAAACGATCTTCACATCCTTGACGGGAAGACCGTAGTAAACATCGCAGCTGATCTCGTCAAATTCGACGATCCCCTCGCTGTACACCTTCAAATATGCTTTTCCGCTTGATGAAACGCCGGGCAGGACCGCGGATTTCGGGATCCTGACGCACGCGAGGTGCAGTTCCGTATTTTGCCTCGTATAATCGCCGTAATCCTTTTCGGTCACCGTGTGCGTCTTTTTGTAGAGGACGTTTCCGGACTCATCCTCGATACGAACGTCGGCGGTAACTTCAGCGTCGATAGCGTCGCCGTCGTCGCCGTGGAGCGAAAAGAAAAAGTTATACTCGTTAACGCCGGAGTTTTCCTGGAAAAACCAGTTTTTCAGCGTCGTAACGTATCTGGCTTTGATCCCCTCGCCGCATCCGCAAAGCGCAAACGACAAAAGGAAAAGAAACGCAAGGCAAACAGAACCTATTTTCTTCACAATAATCCCTCCATGTTCTAACTCTATTCTCTGCAAAAACAGTATTATTCGAAATCGCAGTCGTCAACTCTCTTTATCCCTTGGATGCTTTTCAATCCATAATTCAATTTCTTTCCGTTGCCAGTCTTCAGATAATAGTATATCTCTGCGTAAAATGCAACTTTATCTCCAACATCAAATACGTCGAAACCATCCAAATCAACCCATACGTGCTCTTCTTTTCCGGAAAATAGTAAACCATCATAATACATATTGACGCATACGATATCTTTCAGAAGCACTTTCTGCTTTTTTGTGCTTTTTAATGCTACTTCCCCTCTAAACTCCAACGGAACGTTATGATAACCAGCTTCTAATGATACTCTTTTCTCTCCGTTGTAAAGTGATTGAATTTGCAAATCAAGATAGTCGTCATATGTAAAAGGTACCTTGTGCGTTTCAACTCTATTGAAACCTTTGCGACTGAAATCCAATAATCCTTTTTCGGTTTGAACTACGACATTTTTCCCATAGTGTGCCGCGACAAGTCCTTTCAAATCCTCATACAAATCGTCTTTTTTATACTTTTCAAGTAATCCTGCCGCTTTTTTCAGCCTGTATTGTTCTTTCTTTCGATTAAGCATTGCGTCATGCTTTTTCTTTTTTTCCTTTGCTTTTTCGATAAACGTCTTTTCTTCTTCGCTCAAAAGCGGCTCAATGCTTTCAGGATTTTCATATTCTCCGTCTTGAAGTTTGCGTTTGTACCTCTCGAGTACGTTTTGGAGCATTTCTTTACTCAAAAAAACGGCGTCACCAATCGAGCAACTATGGCAACAACCTGTATTGATGTTACCACAATCGCTACCATACATGACTGCCGTATTCCAGGGACAAATAGCGTGCTCTTTTTGAATGAGTTTCCCTTTTTCAATACCCTCGACAAATTCGGGAAAAACACGTGGGTTACCGCACCCTTCACGACCATCCACCCAAAAACCGGATGGTCCTTTATCGGCGTTTGAAATCATGACATCAATAGCGCCGACGGTTTTTTCGATAGCGTTTTTCATTTCTCTCTGTAACCTCCGTTAATAAGTGCTGCCGAACGACAGCCTGACATGCTAACTCGGTTACCGAAACGGAAACTCCGCACTCTTTACATTGTACTATATCACAGTAGACGAAATAAATCAATAATTATTTCGTCCGAAAAAGCGGTTTTCACCTGCGCCGCGGACAAAACGGGCGCCCGTCAGTCTTTCGACTTGTAATAGAGCATACAATGGCAGTAGCCCTCGAAATCGGGGTCCTTTATCTGCGCGCGGAACTCCTCGCACATACATTTATACTCCTCTTTGCGTTCAAGGCGGCAGGGGCAGTAGCCGCCCGTGCGTTCGAGCCCTTCTTTTATGACCGCGACAATCTCCTTGTCGGGGTTCAGCGTTACCTTCATTCCGGCGCCTCCTTTGATTTCATTATTATTATAATTATACCCCATTCGGGCGCGGTTTGGCAAGTGTTTTTATCCGGCTTACTTATATATACATTATTTGTATAATTTCCTCTTGAAACTTTCGTATCCCGGTGCTATAATAGCGTATATTATTATGAAGCAAAGGCGGTATACTTATGAAGTTTTCAGAAATGCCCTATAAGCGCCCGGACATCGAGGCGGCGAAAAAACAGATAGCCGAAATGACCGAGGCGTTCCGCTCCGCTCCCGATTTCGCGACCGCGGAAAAACTCTTCCTCGAATACGACGCGGAGCAGAAGCATATCGCTACCGCCTCTTCACTCGCCGAGGTGCGCCACACGATAGACACCCGCGACGAGTTCTACGACGCGGAGGTCAAGTTTTTCAACGCCGCGTTCCCGGAGCTTCAGGAATACTCGCAGCAATGGACGCTCGCGCTGCTGCAGTCCCCCTTCCGCAAGGAGTTTGAGGAAAAGTACGGCAGCATCGTATTCGTCAACGCCGAGATCCAGCTCAAGACCTTCTCGCCCGAGATAATCCCCGAGCTTCAGCAGGAGGGCGATCTCGTTCAGGAATACGAAAAGCTGCTCGCTTCCGCGCAGATACCCTTCAAGGGCGGAGTCTACACGATCGCGCAGCTCGGCAAATACAAGACCGACGCCGACGACGAAACGCGCCTCGCCGCGTGGAAGGCCGAAGGCCAATGGTACAAGGACAACCAGCGGCAGCTTGACGAGCTTTACGACAAGCTCACCCACCTGCGCGACACGATGGGCAAAAAGCTGGGCTACGGCGGCTACACCGAGCTCGGCTATTACCGCATGGGCAGAAACTGCTACACGAAGGAGGACGTGGAAAAGTTCCGCGCCGCCGTCGTGAAATACCTCGTTCCCGTCGCGGACGGCATCTACCGCGAGCAGGCGAAGCGTCTGGGCAAGGAATACCCCCTGAGCTTCTCCGACGCCGCGCTGCAGTTCCGTTCCGGCAACCCCAAGCC